>JAISOS010000020.1 GCA_031275485.1 Clostridiales bacterium
AAGTAGTTTTTTGTGTTTATTTATGAAAAAGGCGAGAGAAGTCTCGTTTTTTTTGATTGAGGAGAAGCACTTTTACCGCATAGCTGAGTTGTTAAGCTGTATATTTATGCAAAATACAAGCCTTTCGGTTATGTTGCCGGGGGGCTTAATTGTTTTATAGCGGGAAGTGTATTTTATGCAAACAAAAGGAATGTCGGGGAAGGCTTGATTTTTGTTTTGCGGAGTGATATATACTAATTAAACTTTAACTTTTTTAAGACGGCGCGGGCGGCAAGCCGCCCGTTTAATGCCGTTTATAGTGATTACATGCAAAAAGCAAAGCTTTTTGCATACCGCATTTACGCGGTTTAAATTGTGCCCGCGGCGCAATTTAAAATGTAATTACTATACTATTAAAGAAAAATAGGGTTCGGAGGTTTTAAAGTATGGAAGGCAGAATGTTTAAAGCAAGTGTTCTTTTGGACAACGACAAGATATTGAAAGAGGGAAAATACGACATCAAAACCATATATTACAACGTCGAAAAGGCGTACACAGACAGAGGCTTTATCCGCGATTATGATTTACCCGATGGGTCTATGATGTTCTACGGGGTGAATGGGTGGAAAGACGGCGACGGTATGATGAAAGCGTCATATTTTTTGCAAGTGCAAAATTGGTTTATGAGGTATGTCAGAGAATGGACGCATTATGAAAACGAACAATGTAAATACAGAAATACTTTCGGGGAAGTCGATATGTTAAAAACTATTAAATGGGCGGCTTGTTTTTAAATTTTCGTGCGATTTTTCTTTTTGTGTTTTTAAGTTTACGCGGGCGAAGCCGTTGAGTAACCGCAAAAAGCCCGTAATGACGCGATTTGGGGAGGGATAACTTTCATTGAAAAAATAATCGACGGGAAAAACGGGGTTCTACGGTGTTAAAAGCGTATATACAGAATTTTGTATATACGTTTTTTGGGAGCAATCCCGACGTACATACAGAAGTTTCGTATATATAATTGCGGCGGATTGAGTGTATATACGTGATTTTGTATATACGTTTGCCGTATATACAAGAATTTGTATATACAAAAAGAGAGGAGCGCGGGAAGCTTGAACACACAAGAAAAAATAAGAAACGCAAGTGAAAAAATCGGGTAAAGGCTTGATTTTTGCTTTGCGAAGTGATATACTATTAAAGAAAAAGTAAGCTTCGGAGGTTTAAGCTATGGAAGGCAGAATGTTTAAGGTGAGCGTTCTTTTGGACAACGATAAGATATTGAAAGAGGGGAAATACGATATTAAAACCATATATTACAATGTCGAAAAGGCGTATACTGATAACGGCTTTATCCGTGATTACGATTTACCCGACGGCTCTATGATGTTTTACGGCGTAAACGGTTGGGCTGACGGTGACGGGATGATGTTTGCTCAATATTTTCTTCAACGGCAAAACTGGTTTATGCGATACATCAAAGAATGGGTTGCGTACGAAAACGAGCAATGCAAGTACAGAGATGTTTTTGGAAAAGTCGATATAATACAATCTATTAAACGAGCGGAGAGGATTGCAAGTGCATTCTAACGATAAAGAAACGAATAGCTTAAATAGTAAAAAGGTTGTTAATTTTGACCTTAATATAAATGCAGTAAAACTTGCTATTGCCAAAGGTGAAGCTAAGTTTAAAAGTCATACGACAGCCTACGATAAAATAAGACGTTTTTTAACAAAAAGCGGCTTTGAACACGAACAGGGTTCTGCATACATATCAAAGGACGTTATGAGTTTAAACGATACAAGAACTACGTTTTTCAAATTAGGCGAAAAAAATCCGTGGTTAGTATCGTGTATGCCTAAGTGTCGTTTATCGAGCTTTGAGGACGGAGCTTTGACTTATACGGATTTAATGACGGACATTAAAAACGGTGCGAATACGCCAAGCGGTGATATGACTTCCGTGCCGAGCAACTATAAGCCTACCCGCAATCCGAGGGAGAAAGCGCAAGCGGACGCGTTGAGAGAAACGCTTAGAGGCGGTACGGACTTTACGGAAATCAGGACGGCGCATGCCCATCAAAGAGGAGCGGAAACCGGAGAGGCGGGCGTGTACGGAGCGGCAAAAGATCCGGCGCAGACGGGAACGCCGCCGGCTAAAAATAAGGGCTAAGGATAACGGCGCGGGAATGTAGGATATAAGGGCTGAAATAAAAAAGTATACCGTGCGCGTGACGGCACACGCGGGAAGCTGGAATGTAGGATATAAAGCAAAAAATCGTATATACTTGGAAAACGTATATACGATTTTTTATTGTTTTGGGTATATATACGGAATTTTGTATATACGCTTTTTGGAGCAATCCCGGCGTATATACAGAAGTTTCGTATATATAGTTGCGGCGGATTGAGTGTATGTTACGGAATTTTGTATATAAGTTTGCCGTATATACATTTTTTGTATATACACTCTTTAAAAGGATTTGAACGTATGCGGGATTTCGTATATACGTTATTTGTATATACAAGATTTGTATATATGCTATTTTTTCTCCGTACATTTTTTAATGAATTCGTTTAGCAGTTTTGAGCGGTCGGTGCCGTTTTCTTTTGCATAGTCGCCGAATTTATCCCAGAGGCGTTCGTCGGTTCGGAGGGTTACTAACAGCGGACGTTTCGGAAGCGGTTTATCCGTGCCGAGGATAGAGGTTATTATATTCTTGTTCGGGTTCAGCATTATTAAAAATCTCCTTAAATTTTTTTGTGCGTTCGGATATTTGCCGTATATACGTTTTTTGTATATACAAAATTAAATAATCGACTTAATTTTTTTTGTGCGGTCAAAGAGTTGATAGTTCTTACTGTATATACGTTTTTTGCATATACAAAATTAAACAATCGGCGGTTTGCTAAGCTCGACGTCGATAAATTCCTCGATAAACTCCGTGTAATCGGCGGCTGCGGGGGTGTGAGAGAGAAACGGGTTTCCGGATAGCGCTGCGCCGGACGCGCTCGAGCGTATACGGGATTTAAAGACGGGTATTTTTCGCGGTTCGGCTATGCCGCATATTTTTTCGATAATCCGTGCGGAGCTTTTGCGGCGTTTATCGTGCATAGTGATAAGAAACCCGGCGATAGCAATTTCGGCGTTCAGGGCTTTCATACTTTCGATAGTTTCGAGCAGAAGCTCCACGCCTTTGAGCGAGGCTTCCTCGGGCTTAATGGGTACGATGACGCGCTCTGCTGCTGCAAGCGCGTTGACGGTTACGACGGAGAGAGAGGGGGATGTATCGATAACGCAATAGTCGTATTTGTCTTCGATACGCCTTAGAGCCGCGGCTAAATAGACGGCGGCGAACGTAAAAGCGTTAATGTCGTCCACCTTGTAGCCGCGTCCGGTGAATTTAAGTTTTTTAGGGACTATATAATCAATGTATTTATCCGGAGCAATGCCGTCGATTTCGCGTTCGTCGAAAAATCGCGTGTGGCAGTATTTAAGGAAATTGACGGTTTCCTTAGCGTTCAGCTCAGCGCCGCCGATTTCACATTGTTTGAGAGCGGAAACGGCGAGTTGTACGGTTTCGAGCAGGTTTTTTTCGATATTGCCGTAAAAAACCAAATAAAAAAACGGTCTGTATTGTTTATCGAGGTTGTTTATGCGGTCTATTTGTTCGATACGCGCTTTTAGAATATCGCGTTTGACGGGGTCGGCCGCTTCTTCTACGCGCTTAAAGAGCGCGGAAGAAAAAGCGTCGAGGTTTAACGGTCGGTCAATTTTGACTATATCGAGCGAGCTTCCCTCGTCGATCAGTTTTATAACGCGCTCGAATATAGATATTTTTTGGTCTTGAGAATACTCTTCGAGCAGAGAAAATTCGATTTGTCCGACGGACACGACCTTGCCGAAATAAGAGGGATACGCTATGAGTCCGTCCTCGCGTATAGACGTATACGGGACAAAGCGTTTGACGTCCTTGCCGGAGAATTCTTTTTTTGCGAAAGAGAATTCGATAATCGAGCCGAGGTTGTTATAAAGCCTACCGCCTCCGTCCATAGGCGCGAACATTGGCGCGGCGAACACGATAGAAAATATTGCGATAAAGCCCTTGCCGGGCAGGTCTGAAAAGACTATAAGCCCTAAAAAAAGCAGATAGACGCCGCCGGCGACAAAGTCCCAAAGCGTTAGATTTTTGAATATAGTCGAGTTTATTTTTGTATTTTTCGGTATTATTCTTGCCATTGATTTTTATTCCTTTGTATATACGTTAAACCGTATATACGGAGTTTGTATATACGCGTTTTGTATATACGGTTATTTCCATTTTTTAGAAGGGTTGAGAATGTCGGCTTCGCGTTTTGCGTCCAAGTGTTTTTCGTAAGCGCCGAGCGCGCCGCCGCCCGTCATAAATTTTTGAGCGGCGTCGACGAAGCGTCCCGAGGATGAGCCGGATATCGGTCTTCCTGCGAGTGTATTTTTTAGGTTTTGGTAAGTCGTACCCATACTTGATTTCGCGGCGGTATATTTGTTGCCGAGCGCGAGCGTACCCGCGGCGTTAGCGGCGCTCTTGGCAAGACCCAGAACCCCGCCGCCGATACCGCCGGTTGCCGCGGCGGCGCCCGCCGAAACGCCCCGTCCGCCTCTGCCGCCTATTAGAATAGAACGTCCGCCGCGGGCAATCGCTCCGCCGAGAGCCATGCCCTGCATCCCGCTGTAAATCATTTGACCGAGGTTTCCGCCTTGATTAGGCTGCCCGCCGAGAAGCGAGGAAAACAAGTCCGCGCCGCCGGCTGCCGCCATAGCGCCGCCGATGATTAACACAAGAGAAAAAATGACGTTTACAAAATCGCCCTCGCCGCCGATACGGAAGGAGCCGAGTGCGTCGAGAAACATAAGAAAAACGTTAAAGGCTAAGACCGTGCCGTATACGGATAGAGTTTTAGTGATTATGTTTTCACGCCAAAGCTTAAAGCGCGAGCCGTCGTCGAGCGGTATTGACGAGAGAAAAAAAGGCATAGCGAGGTACAAAACGACTATATCGAATATACGCCGCGTCAATTTTAATAGAGCCGTGCCGATTAAAATAATCAATATCAGCGGTGTTACAAACAACAAAAATAGATTTGTCTGATACAGATTGACAATGCCTCCGCTTTTGTAGGTTTTGTCGTTTATTTCCCAAACGATTTCGCCGTTTTCGTTTTCGTGTTCCTCGTAGCCGCCCGGGGCTTTTTCCAAGCCGAAGTCTTTGTCGTAAACGCCGAAAACCTCGTTCGGCGTCATTTTTGGAGAAAAGTTTTCGACCGTATTATTGTCGCGCCAACCGTCGCCGTCGATAGACAGCGCGAAAATGCGTTGTGAAATCGAAAGCCCCGAGCCGGCGCTTGTAGCTTCGTCGACCATACCGAGTATTTGATTACTCACGGCAATGCCGCCGAAAATGACGGCTTGCGCTATAAAGAAAGCTATTATCGCGCTGAAAAACTGCGCGAGGACTTTTCCTTGCGGTTTTTTGGGATTTGTCATCGATTTGATTATACCGACGACGGTAAAGAGGGCGAGGCACGCGAGGGCAATCAGCATAATCAACACGCCCGCGTTCGTTATATTTTCATTTTCTAAGAAATACGTCAATAGGTCGGTTGAAGAGCCGCCCTCGACGTTGACCTCCGAAAGCCCCGTTAACGCTCTGAACATACCCGTCATAGCGTCTAAGGCTCTCATCATATAAAACGCGATTTGCGCGAATAGTTTTTTTATCCAAATTTCCATTTGCGTGCCTCCCGATGTTAGTTTTTCTTTTTTAGTTTCATATAAGCGATATTCATATTCTTGCCGCCGGATATTTCGACGGTTTCGTACCAACGTTCCTCTTTTTCGAGATAATCTTTATGCTCCGCAATACGCCAATTTTTATTTTTTTTGTCGAAAGACCAATAGAGCCTTATTCTTATATCGTCGACAGAAAATCCCGCGTCGCAGGTTCCGTCCTTTTTAAATACATAAACGTCCCAGTCAAAGACATAAGAATTAAAGGTGGATTTGGCTTTACTGTAATCGTATTCTACGAACGTCCACTCTCCGATTATAGTATTTTTATTGACGCAGGACGTCAAAATCGTTGTGAGAGTAACGAGCATTACGAAAACGGAAACAAGAGAAGCCGCTCTTGAAGTTGTTTTTTTCATAAATCCGCTCCTATTGCATAGCGGTTTCGGCCCAATTGCCGAGGAAGCCGATTAGGGCGACGGCGACGACGCCGACGACAAAAATCAACGCTAAGCCGATTAAGAAATTTTTAAGATATTCTTTGGCTTCTCTCTGCTTCTCCTGATTGCCGGCTTGCCACCATTTGAGACCGATAAATACGGCCCACACGACGACGAGCGCGCCGATGACGGATATAATGTAGGGATACGCTTGGTTTAATAAGCTTGTTAAGTTGTCCGTAAGACGGTTCAAGGCGTTTCCGTCGCCCGCCGCGATAATATTAGATATTAATTTCATTTTATTTTCTCGTATAATGATGTTGTTGGGATTTAACCGGAAATACGGTTAGCAACATCATGTTTTTTGTTTGTATATACGTTGCCCGTATATACGCTCTTTGTATATACAATTTTTGTATATACGGTTTTGATGTAAACCTCTTTTGTTTATCCCGTGTTATAGTACATTGTCGATACCTCCCTAAAATACTTTGAAAAAGCGTCCTCGTATTACGAATACGGCGCCGGCTATAAGACCGAGAGCCGCTAAAACTATGAGGATTATAGAAAACGTGTTTAATGTACTTTTGATTTCAAACGTATAACTGTTTTCGTTGCCTAAATCGTCCATTAAAATCAATAAATAATTGCCTTTATCTTTAACCGATTGCGTTATGCGGAAGTCCTCGACAAGTACGCCGTCTTTATATAACGCCGCCGTAACGTTTTCTTTGGTGAGGTGTGTAAAGCTGTATGCGCCGGATTTTTCTATGATAGTTACTTCCGGCGGCGTGTTGTCTACGGTTATGTCGAACGAGTAGAAAGTCCCGGTCGAATTGTCTTTTAACGTTAGGTTATATTTTCCGCTGTCGGTAAGTACAAGCGCGCCGCTTTGAAGCTCGATTGCTTCGGCGCCTTTCGATACGCGGGTAAGGGAGAAGCCGTCGGGAGTATAGAACGTAAGCTCCCGTACCCGCGAGGGAAGGATTTCAAAGGTAAGAGTTAGGACGTTTCCTGCGTTATCGATTGCCGTTATTAAATACATTCCCGGCGCGGAGTAACGGGTATCCGTGGCGGTATCGGCGCCGTTCAGCGTAACGGTTTCTTTGACCTCCTCGGAAAATTTTACCGTTGCGGCGCTTGCGGTTATTAAGCCGTTTGCGACGGTAGCGGAATAGGCTACGTGCTTGTCGATAGTAAACCACGCCGTTGAGACGTTTCCGGCTTTGTCGGTCGCCTTGAAATAGTACGTTCCCTCCGCGTCGTAAATTTTACCGTTTTCGATAATTCCTTTTGTGTTTACAAAATTACTTGTCGTTTCATAGACGACGGCGTCCGCGTCGTCGATTCGCACCGTCACGTCTTTATTGGACAGATTATCCGCGACGTTTTCAAGTAGAAATTCAGGCGGTGTGAAATCGAGAATCAGAGTGAACGTAACGAC
Source organism: Clostridiales bacterium (assembly GCA_031275485.1). Taxonomy (GTDB): domain Bacteria; phylum Bacillota; class Clostridia; order Christensenellales; family JAISNN01; genus JAISNN01. The sequence goes on from JAISOS010000020.1 coordinate 7,631, forward strand.
GTTTCCGTACATATCCTCGATTAAAGCCGTATATTCACCCTCCGTACCGAGCGTAGCGCCGTAAACGTACATTTCATTGTTTTTATCTACACAAGAAAATATTTTGAATTCTTCGCCGACGGTAATTTTTTGAGCTTTGTTAGATAGATAGACGCTGTCCGACACGTGAGCGGGAGAAGCGGAGAACGAAAAGGTTACCTCGCTGTCAAGATAGACTGTAAAAACGGCGGCGTTGCCTACATTGTCCGTTATAGTAAAAGTATAAAGCCCGTTTGCGGAGACTCCTTTTCATAAATTCGGCTTTCATCATAGCTTGTTTTTCGGCTTCGAGGTGAGCTGGGAGCTGGTCGAGAACGCCGCTTGTAAAAAGCTCCGGATTTAGCTCGACGCCGTCGGCTTTTGCCGCTTCGAGGTTGTAGAGGACGGTCAAAAGTTTTTCACACATATTCAGAGTAACGGCGGTCTGGTCTAAGCTTATCCTCACGCTTTTTATATCCGCTCCGTCCGCGCCGACGTTTGCCGGCGTTTCCGTTTGAGTGTCGGTTTGTTTTTTCTTGCCGAAGGTTTCCTGATAAAGCTCTTTTGTTCCTTTTGAGAGGGCGAGATTGAGTATTTCGGTTTTGCTTTTAAAGATGGGAGAGGCGGTCAAATCCTCAATCAAATCGAGGACGGTTTTGTCGGTAATTCTCAAATTTACGCGGTTTACGGCTTCTTTTTCGGTCTTTTTGCTCATTTTTTTGTGTCCTCAATTATGTTCAAGCGGAATTCGGTTTCCCGAATTGCCGCAACCTTGAATGTGCGCCTTTGGCACATTCAAGGCAAGAGTTCGGCACATCTTTTTTATCTACGTAGTAGATAAAGCGGTTAAAAACCGTGAAAAAGTGTGCCAACTCTCTTAATCTGCTTCAAATATTTTTAACTAACCGCACGCGTATGCGCACATACGCGTGAGAAAAAACCGGTAATCTAACCTAAGCCGGAATTTTTTGGCGGTTTTATCTGTGTAACCGTATTTTTTACGGCGTTCGCTACGGTGCGTTCGACATAGCTTTTACTTTTTTCGTCGCCGCGGTAAAGTCCGGACGAAACGAAAATATCCCGTGTAACCGCCGCGTCGCCACCGGAGAAAAACGCCGCGATACCGCAAAGCCGCATATCGCTCCGGCTATGGTCGTTGTAAATATCCTGTCCTGAGTAGAGCGCGTTGAAATCGTAAGCCATTTTGCTTTTGCGTATTCTTTCGATGACCTCGTTCATACTCTGTGAAAAGTAAGAACTTCTTTGCGTGAAGGAGGATGTAACGGCTTGTTTTTCCGAAAGCCGGCTTTTTGCTACGGCGATAAGCTTGTCGTTTTCGGTAAACGCCGCGAGGCGTTTTTTCGCGTTGATAAAAATATCGCCGGTAATGGACATAAAGCGTGAATTGTCGTAAAGCTCGAATTTTCCGTCCGCGCTTTTATTTCCCATAGAGCCGTTGAATACGGGGTGAGTATCGAACGAGTTGTCTTTGAGCCCGAAAAAATGTAAGCCGTTTCCGGATACGCTCCGCTCCGCATATGTGCCGTGAGAGTTGTTGCTTATTTCCCACGCGAGAGGCGAGTATTTACCGTCGGTTTTTACGCCGTCGAGGTCGACGCAAAAAATCCGGCTTTCTTTGGTCAGGGCAAAAGACAACCCGTCGCAAGCGTTAGCCTTGGCGTAGGCAAGAGCCTTATCGAAGGTCGTCCAGGTAGACGGGTCAATCGAACTTGCCCATTTTTTAACGCCGCTTTGATTGCAATCCCAAATCAGTTTTTTATGGTGAGATTGACGGTCTTTTTCGCTTGCGGCGTTCGGGTCGCCCTTGACAAATTGAGCGTTAAAGGCGCACCAATTAGGCAGGGCTTTCATCTCGGACGGCACGTTGGCTTCGATATCGGACAACCTTTTTTTCGCCTTAGCTTCTATCCACACGGGGCGATGGACTGCGCCGCTTATGCTGGGCGCGGTTTCAAGGGGTATGCCGGTTATGTCGGATACGCCTTTGGGCGATAAGACCTCCGCGGCTAAAATCGGCGCGGCGTCGGAGGTTGTCGGCTTTTCGTTTAGCCGTTCTCCGTCGTCTTTATTTTTTTCTTGTGTGTTCACGCGGTCGTTTATGTACGACGCGATTTTTTGCGCGTCGCGGATAGCGTCGATGAGTATTTGAGGATTTTCGCGTATGTCTTTTGCCCAAGATTGTATGTATGCGGCATGGTTTTCTATGTGTTCACGGCTCATAACCACACCGTAGGTTACGCTCATCAGCGTGGAGGAAAATTCCGCGACAAGCTCTTCCCGAGCATAACTCTTACTTCCGAAAGACCCGGAAAGGTCACGTTTTAGGCGGCTCCCGTGACCGGTAGAATGACCGATTTCGTGTAACCCCGTACCGTAAAGCTCTTCCGACGAAACGAAAGACGCTCTCGGCGGCAAGTGAATACTGTCGGCGGACGGGCTGTAATACACACGGACGCCGCCGTCGTAGCTTATGGGAGCTTCGGAATAGGCGAAAATCCGTTCGACTGTTTCGTTGCGTTTCAGCTTGTCCTCTTCCGTTACCTTGAACGGTTCTATACCGTCGATTAAAGAGGCGTTAAAAACCGTGTAATTTTTACGGGGAAAGGTTACGTTCTCTCTAAAATATTTCAGTTGTTCCTCTCGGGATAACTTCACAAATTCCGGGTCGTCCTTGTCGAACGGTTTTTTGGCAAGCTTGTCGTAAGCGGAATAAAATTCTATGCCCACGCCTTTACCTTTAGCTATGCTTGAACCGTCGGCGTTTTTTTTGAACGAGTAACTTTTTTCCGTGATTTGGTTGAAGGTAAGCCAACGCGGGTCGGAATAGCCCTGCGAGGCGAGCCACCACGCGTTTAAACCTTGATATACCGTGCCGGTAACGGGATTATGCGGTGCGCCGAAGCTGTCGCGGAGGCTTTCGGCGTTCCACCCCCTGCGCCAGACAAGCCGACCGTCGTCTAAATTTTCGAGAATTTGAGCGACGATTTTTTGCTGTTGCGGCGAGAGCTTTTCAAGCGCCTTTTCAAAACTGTCATTTTCGCTCATAAGTCGCCTCCGTCGCCGAACATCGCTATCGCCTCGGCTATTTCTTCCGGCGACGTGGCGTCAAAATCCGCTTCGGTTTCGACCGTCCCGTCGGCTTCGCCCAAATTACCCGGGTCTTTCCCTTGCGCGAGTATCGCGATCAACGAAACTTTTTCTTGCGCATTCATTTTCCGGCTTCCTCCGTTTCCGTCGTTTCATTGGCGGACGATTTTCCGAGATATTCAAATTTTTCGGTGACGACCTCGGTTACTACGCCCTTTTTGCCGTCGGTTTTTTTGAACGACCGTATGACAAGCTCGCCTTCAACATGACAAGCTCGCCTTCAACGAGCAGCCTCGCGCCCTTTTTCGCGTATTTCGCGACCGGCTCGGCAAAGTTGCCCCAAGCCACGACCGGCACAAAAACCGTCGGTCTGTCGGCGTTCCCGCTCACGGCGAGAGAAAAGGAACACCTCTTGCTTCCGTTTGCCGTATCGCCGACCTCCGCGTCGCGAACGACGTTTCCGCTCAAAATTACTCTGTTCATAAAATCTCCTTTGTTTTTTTAATTTTTAAAAAGTTATCCACAGCCGTATTGCCGACAAACACAGTTAGAGTTTACGATTTTTTCACCCGAATGAACGTTTCCCGTCAAGCAAAGAGAAGAGCCGGGATTGCCGAACACACAAAAAGAGATTGTGTCCGATAACACGAAAAACGACGGCTCCGTTTCTCCTAAATTAACTTAAATATTTTATTAAATCACGCAAATTTAGCTAAAATATTTTATTAATTACGCACATACGAGCGCGTGTAAGCCTCCACAATTTCTACTTGTGTGTTCGTTTTTTCTTTCTTTTTTTTATTCTTTATTATTATATTGTGTCGGAAAACCGTCGTACGGTTTATCCGTCATCGGCAAAACCGTCGTACGGTTTTACCGATGACGGTTTTTCATGCAAAAAAACCAAGTTGTAATATGGTACGCGCGCGAGGGGTGCGGGTTTTCCGCATGGGTAAAGCCGTATGACGGTTTCCGCACCGTAAATTATGACTAAAAATTCGTAATCGGCGGGATATTTATTTTGTAATCGCAGCCGTCGAATTTTCCTTTTTCGCTTTTTACGGGAATCCTTTCGATGTAACCTAAATTCTCAAGCGAGGTAAGCGTAGCGCGAATACGCTCCCGTCCGTCTTTTAGGATTGAAGCAAGACCGTGTATGGAAAAATCCCACCCGTCCGGAAGCCCTAAAAGAGTAGTTAAAAGCCCGCGTTCCTTCATTCCGAGGTTGTGGTCTTTTAAAACGCTGTTCGGAATTATGGTAAAAGTCTTGTAAGAGATATTAATTAATTTGCCCATTTGTTTATGAACCTCCGATATTTTTATGTACGAGGAAAAAACTTGGTTAATATGTGAAACATTGATAGCCGTTCTACTTGTCATAGCAACGAATCTCCTCAGGTCGTATTCTATCACTCCATCACTTGAAGGAAGCGTAAGTCCGTCGTCCGCGCATGGTTTAAATAACTATTTTGACAAATTCACGTACGCCTACGTATGACAATATCATAAACGCTTGACAAATTCGGGAATTATTTTTTATTTTATCTTGACATATTTTATTTTTTATGATATAATAATACGAGAAATATGTTAAATAAAGGGTTGCCCTTGAAATCGGCTTGAAGTTTCGTAAAGGGTCGTTATCGGAAAAGCAGGGAACGGCGGCGGCGTTTTAAAATAAAAAATTAAGGAAAGGATTACGATGAAAGAAAATAAAACGAATATCGTTAAGAACAAAAGAAAAATAATTTGGACCATTATAGCGAGCGTTCTTTTCGCGGTTTTTCTAACCGGCGGCGCGTTTATGTTTATCCGTATTACGAATTACGGGGTGCGGCCGGACATAGACGAAAACGCCCAAAACGTCATATTGCTGATAGGCGACGGAATGGGGCGGCGCCATGTGGAGCTGGGATATTTTTTTGGCTACGACGCGGTTAAGAGTATGGACTATCACGGCACGGTCGCCACGCGATCGGTAAATTTCGAGCCGACGGACAGCGCGGCCGCCGCTACGGCGATAGCGTCCGGCACAAAAGTATTGAATCAGTCGTTAAACTACGACATATTCGGGAGGGCGTTGACGAATATAGGCGAATTATCCAAAAACGCCGGCAAAAAGTACGGCGTAGCCGTCACCAAAAACGTAACCGACGCGACGCCCGCCGGATTCACGGCGCACAACAAAAACCGCGCGGACGAGCGGGGAATAGCTCTCGAGCAGATACGGATCTCGCGCGCCGACGTTATATTCGGCTTGGGCCGCACATATTTCGAGCCGTACAAGGACGAGATAATAACGTCCGACAGAGATTATTGCGTGACCTACGAGGAATTAAGAGCGTCCGAAAAGCCGTCGGCGATAGCCGTTTTCGACGTTGACAGAATCCCCGAGGAGGGCGAATTTACCTTAGCGTCTATCGCTATGGAAGCGATAAGAATGCTGGAAAATCCGAACGGTTTTTTCCTTATGGTGGAGGGTTCTAAAATAGACACGTACAGTCATTCTAACGATATGGAGAATATGTTGCGGGAATTGCGCGCCTTTAACGCCGCCGTCGCCGTCGTTCTGGCCTATGCGGCGGTTACGCCGAACACGACGGTAATCGTAACGGCGGATCACGAAACGGGAGGTCTGCGCCTGCCCGCAAATCTTGCGCCGGACTTGATAAACGATTCGCTGTTTACGACGGGAAACCACACCGCCGCCGACGTGGATATATTTATAAGCGGACCGGGAGCGGCTTCTCTCGTCTCTCAAAAAATTTACAAGATAGATAACACCGATATATTTTATATAATCAGGCAACTGTTAGATATATAAGAGATTTCGAATCTAAGAGTTTGCGTTCGGTCCGAACGGAGCTTATGGGATTATTAATTGCCTGGAATCTTTGTTGCGCGGGCTTTCCGTAAGAAAGCGTTCCCCGGCGGATGCTCGATCGATCGTTCGCGCAGTTTTATAAAGAGAGTCTTTACGCTTGCTTAAATTTTTTTTCATCCCAAATAAAATAAATATTTGTCGTACAGCCGTCTTTGCCGCGAAAAAGGGCGGCCGTTTTCGTTTTAACGCCTCGGACGCGGCGTTTTAAAATCGGACGCGTCCAATTTTAAAAAACCGACACATACGGCGGACAAATTTCAAAACTGCGGCGGGACGGCTATGAGAAACGGGTCCGTGTTTTATCTCTTTCCGCGCCCGGAGACGTTATTTTTTTTATCGCGGCGTCGTCGCCGCGTTTTTTCAAAAACGGTATTTGCCGAACGCAAAAAACAGTCTAAAATCCGCCCTGCTCCGACGGCGGAAATGCCGCGTGAACCGCGCGGTAAACGGTCGCGGAAACGCGGCGGCAGGACGCTTTGCGTTTGCCGTTTTTTATTTTGACGGCGTTAGAAGGAGATACCCCCGCCGGATTTGAAGCGGATTAAATTGCGCGGAGCGCGGTTTAAAGGTTTATTTAATTTGAAAGTTTAATTAAGAGCGGTGTATAGCGTTGAAGTTTTTCGGAAAGGGGCGCGGGAGAGACCTTTTGTTTACAAAAGGTCTCTCCCGCATAATATTTTTTAAATATTTTAAAGAATAATTTCGTCGAAATTTTTTATAATGCCGTTTTCAACGGCAAAGTCGAAATATCTCACGAGAGTATTCTTGCCGACGAAGTATTTTAGGGCGGCGGTACAGATTGGAAAGCGCGAATATTTGGGGTACTCGACGGAGTAGAAGTTCCCGAAATATTCGTATATTTCCGTTTCCGCAGCGGCGCGCAGATCCGCGTCGAGATAACGCTCGGCGCATGCCGTGTCGCCCGCGCCTATTGCCTCTAAAAACAGATACGGAATAAGCTCCTCCCGGTACGTAGACGCCTCCGCGCCGTATGAAAAAGCAGTCGATTGCAGCCGCAAACGCGCGCCGCCGTAAGCGGAGAGGACGGGGTCCGCGCCGTATGAATAAGCGGTCGGTTGTTGCCGTCCCGTACCGTAAGCGGACGTGGGAGCTTCCGCGTTATATTCGGTCACCGGCGTTTCCGCGCCGTATGAATAAGCGGTCGATTGTTTCCGCGCCGCGCCGTCGAAAACGTAGCGTTCCGCGCGTTCGCGGCGGAGCATATCGGAGAATTTTTTGACGACGGTTATATCGCCGTCCTTTATTTCGATCGAGTCCGCGCATTCCTCGAAAATTATTTCGAATCCGCCGCCGTTTAACGCGGCGAGCAGCAGGTAATCGCGTTCTCCGATTTTTCCGTTCAGAATTAGATATTGACGCTGTCCGGACGGGCGCGCCGCGAGGCCGTTTACGGATAACTCGTCGTCAAGCGGTTCGGAGAACGCCGGGTATTGCGCGTAACGCGCGTCCAAGCAATCTACCGCGAGGCGCTTTTTCGAGCCGGAGAGTACGGCGGCGCGGAATTTGCGTCCGAACAAGGTATATTCGCATTCCGCCGCGACCGTCTCGCGTACCGGCTGATACACCGCCCGTGGTATGACGAAAAGCTCGCGCGCCGCTCTCCAGTCCGTTACGGCGAAGCAATCGGGGATAAATTCCGCGCCGCCGTCTTTTAATACGAGTCTCGCGGCAAAAGATGGAAAATAGCGCGCGCCGCATTCCGCGAGCGAGAGAAATTCGAATAGGAATTCGCCGTCGTTTTTAAAGAGGTAGGGCTTGCGCGGCAGGATATTCCCGTCAAGCCTTACCGCGTAATCTTCGGGGGGTATAAAAAAAGTATCCATGATATATAGAATATTCGCCGAATCCGCATAAAATTCGTCGATACGCCGCGCCTCTCGCCGCCGTTTCAAAAAAACGCCGGGTATCTCGGTTTGCCGTTTCGAAGCGTCGGTTTTTACCGCGCGGCTTGCGGGCGGTATAAAAAATATCCGTATTCCGCATAAAATATAAAATCCGTTTCAAAGAGAGTCGGTTGTTTCACGGTTTGTTTCCGCGAAATCCGCGCACCGCGTGAAAAATATGAAAAAATTATCCGTAAGATACGTAAAATTCGGCGTCTGCCGAATTTGCGCAAAATTCGTTTCAAAAAGCGTTGATTATTTCAATTTTTTTTGCTATACTATTATATATCCCGGTGGCGCAGTATCCTAGTCGGCGCGGGGTGCATTGAAAAGCGGGTCGTAAAAAAACGCAAAAGGGCACATCGATGAAGTTTCTTGTGCGGGCTTTAATCGCCAAATTGGGGCTTGTGCTGGGAGTTAAGATCTATGGGCGCCCGTCAAAGGCATGGCGGATCCGTCCCATTTTTCGCGGAGACCTATCGCGGTGGCGGATTAAACGAAAGCTACCCCTTAGGGTTAAACCTGCATTGCGGCAAGACTTTGCTGTGTGCAGAGTAGCCTGCCTTGAGTGAGGCTGGAGAATCGGAGATTACGAGCGCGCGGTTTTGGCCAAAGACGGCGCGGCGGTTGCCCCGTGAAACCCGTTCTTGCAAAATAAGGCTAAATGTATCCGTGCGCCGTTATTAAGGAAAACTTCTAGGCTGAATTTAAAGGTCTTTCGGGGATTATAGTGCGTACTAAGTGGTAATCCGGTATTCGTAACGGAAACGCTGCGGACGCCGCGCTAATCGGAAACGACCCGCTCGGCGACGGCGGGCGCGCGGTATGACTTGGGAAATCCGACCGGACCTCAAGACGCAAGGTTTATCCGAAGGACCGCCAACGGGATTTTTTGAAAATTAATGGGATTTTTATTTTTTTAAGTTATGCGGGGAAAACCTTTTATGAACGAAAGGTTTTCCCCGCGCCCCTTTCCCATAAAACCTTTAACGTTTTAACGTTGCGGTCGAGCCGCGCCGTCGACGGCGTTTTTTGCCGAATAGAACGGATCGACTGATTTTTAGGCAAAGCGCAGGCGAGTTGCGAAGGTTCGTTTTTAAAGGGCGAGCCGTAGGCGCGGCGCGGATTACAAAATTCTTATTTTGGAAATACTGAAAAGCAATCAAAATATTTACGCGGTTTTTCGGCGCGGAGGAAGGTATGAAAGACGGTTTTATCAAGGTTGCCGCGGCGTCGCCGGAAATATCCGTCGCGGACTGCTTTTATAATCGCGGACAAATAAAGGCGGCGATAAAAAAAGCCGCCGACGCCTGCGTCGATATTCTCGTGTTGCCGGAGCTTTGCGTTACCGGCTATACCTGCGGCGACCTCTTCTATCAGGACGCGCTGCAAAGGAGCGCGCTCGAAGCTTTAGAGGATATACGCGCCTTTACCGCCCCCGGAAAATGCGCGGACGTGCTGGTCTTTTTGGGACTGCCCGTCGTGTTCCGCTCGAAAATATACAATGCGGCGGCGGCGGTCAAGGGCGGCGTAATTCTCGGGCTGACGCCGAAATCTTATCTCCCGAATTACAACGAATTTTACGACAAAAGGCAATTTGCGGCGGGGCTTAACGTAGACGCGGACATAGAAATCGGCGGCGTGAAAACGCCTTTTTCGGCGCGGCTTTTATACGAGAGCGGGGATATGCCGGGATTGAGAATCGCCGCGGAAATCTGCGAAGATTTGTGGGTTATGTCGCCGCCGTCCGTAGCGCACGCCCAAAACGGCGCGACGGTCATAGTCAATCTTTCGGCGAGTAACGAAACCGTAGGCAAAGCCGAATACCGCCGCTCGCTTGTCGCGGGGCAGTCGGCGCGCCTTTTATGCGCGTATATTTACGCGTCGGCGGGCGAGGGCGAATCGACGGGCGACTTGGTGTTCGGCGGGCACAATATCATAGCCGAAAACGGTGTGATTTTAGCCGAAAAAAAGCCTTTCGCCGACTTCGGTAACGGCGGGACGCCGACGGCTGACGGGAGTAAGGCTGAAGCCGGCGACGCGCGGACGAAATCCGGCGCGGATTCGGAAAGCTGCGGGTCGGCGGCGGACGAAGGCGGGATCCGCTTTTCTGCGGAAAAGTCTTTCACAAAATCAAATAGCGGCGAACCTGCCGCGAATGAAAACAAAATCGGCGTTTCCGCAAAAAATTCTTTCGCGGATTCGGACGACGGCGGGTTGATTATAAGCGAAATCGACGTTTCCGCACTGAATTTCGAGAGATCAAAGCTGGCGAATTACGGCGGCGCGGACGCGGATTCCGGATACAGGCGCGCGTTTTTCGGTCTAAAAAAGCGGACGACCGCGCTTACGCGCGCGTATAGCAGGCATCCTTTCGTTCCCGACGCCGAAAATGAGCTTTTGAGCCGCGCGGAGCTCATCCTGACCATGCAGTCGCGCGCGCTGAAAAAACGGCTCTCGGGCGGGTTTAAGGCGGTTATAGGGGTCAGCGGCGGGTTAGATTCGGCTTTGGCGTTGCTTGTCGCGGTTCGGGCGGTCAAAATGCTGAAAAGACCGCTGTCGGACGTAATCGGAATCACTATGCCGTGCTTCGGCACCTCGGACGAAACGCGCGCCAACGCCCTCGCGCTCATAGACGCGCTCGGCGCGGACGCCGCCGAGATAGACATAAGGGAGAGCGTGAGCCTGCATTTGAACGATATAGCGAAATACCGCGTCAAGACGGCGGACTTCGACGCGGGCGGAAACGCGCTTTTAACCGGTATAAGCGACAAAAAAAAATACCGTTGCGGAGCGGAAAATACGGCGGGTTCGGAAACCTTCGATACGGCATACGAAAACGCGCAGGCAAGGGAGCGCACTCAGGCGCTTATGGACGTCGCGAACTCCGTGGGCGGGATAGTCGTGGGAACGGGCGACCTCTCCGAGCTTGCGCTCGGCTGGTGCACCTATAACGGCGACCATATGAGTATGTACGCCGTCAATTCCTCCGTGCCGAAGACTCTCGTTAAGCGTCTCGTGCGTTACGAAGCCGCGCGGCTCGGCGGCGGGGCGGAGGCGGTTTTAACGCGTATTCTCGACACGCCCATAAGCCCCGAATTGTTGCCCTTAAAGGACGGGAAAATAGCGCAAAGGACGGAGGACGTGATCGGATCCTACGAATTGCACGATTTTTTCCTCTATTATACGGTCAGAGCGGGTTTTTCACCCTCGAAAATCTTGCGTATAGCGGAGGTTGCGTTTTCCGGCGTTTACGGCGGCGCCGTTCTGAAAAAATGGCTCGGCGTGTTTATCAAGCGGTTTTTCGCAAATCAATTTAAACGGAACTGCGTACCTGACGGCGTGAAAGTCGGCAGCGTTTCACTTTCGCCGCGCGGCGATTTCCGTATGCCGTCCGACGCGTCCGCCGCCGTGTGGCTGAACGAAATTTTTTAAGAAAGGTATACTCGGAAAACCGTTCGCGAAAGAGGGGATTCGTTCGGGGAGAATCTTTATGTAGGCAAAAGTTCTCACCGCGCTCTTTTCCAAAAAACTTTGACGGTATGCTATACGGCGCGAACCGCCTCGTAAGTAAAAAAAACGCTCCGTAACGGTCCCCCCTTTCAAAGGAACTAACGTCCCGACGGCGAGGCGGTAAGCTCCGCGAGGGAAAACCTTTCGCGAATAATCCGCAAACTTTAGCGGGGGAAAACCCTTTTCCGAAACAAAGAGCTTTCCCCGCCTTTATTCCAAAAGACTTCCGTAATTTAGCGCGTATCGGCAAGCCGCCCGCGCCGCAAGCCGCCGAAAATATTCCTTTCATGCAAAGCCGAAGAGAATGTTTTCGGTTGTTCCGTTCAGGCGTATAAAGCGGCGCCGCCCGCCGTGCCGGATATGCGACGCGTAGTTTAAAAGAGAATTATTACTTTATACGGCATAATAATATTCCGTCGAATTTTTTTGGAAAGAGCGCGCGCGGAAAAAGTCTCCTGTTTGCGGAAGGTCATTCCCCGAACAAGCCCGTTTACGGTAAAATTTAAAAAAGGATAAAAGCATATGATACGAGTGATTATTACGGGAATTTTGAGTATAGCGGTAATTATGTCGCGCGCGTTCCTGAAAAAGGGAGGACTTAAAGCGGGCTTCGCGCTGAAAACCGCGGCGGCGTTTTTGTTTTGCGCGGCGGGTATTTTCGCGGTTTTAGAACGCGGCATAAACGAGTCCTCCGCTCTTATACTCGCGGCGTTTTTACTGTGCTTCGCGGGCGACGTGTTGCTCGCGCTCGGCGGTTTGGCGAAGGAGGAATACTTAAAATTCTTTTCCGTGCTCGGCGGCTCGGCGTTTTTATTCGGGCACGCGCTGTACGCTACGGCGTTTCTGTCGTTAGAGCCGCTGAAGTTGTACCTGATACCGTTGTTCGCGGCGACGCCGCTCGCGCTCGGCGCAGTCGCGGCGAAAAAGGGCGGCGAAGCGAAAAGAAATCTGCCGCTTTTGCTCGTATACGGCGCCGCGCTCGGCGCGGCGCTGACCTCGACCCTCAATCTCGCGCTTGCCGGAAGGACGGCGGGATATATAGCTTTGACGGCGGCGGTATTGTTCGCGCTTTCGGACGGCGCGTTGCTGGCGTTCAATTTCGGGAGCGAAAAAATCAGAGCTAAAAGCGATAAACTGCGCGTGTATTTCGTTATGCTTCCCTATTTTTCGGCGCAGTTTTTGTTCGCCCTGAGCATATTGTACATATAGCGTTTATTCGGCGTTCGGCGGATGTTCCGCGCGGTGTTCGCGGCTATAAAAACGCGGCGTGTTTATTCGCTTTTTTCGGCGTATTCCGGTGAAAAATACGCTTAATTTTAAGTGTAAGCGCAAGCGAAAAAATACGGCGTTTTTATGCGTTCTCAGAGTATTTTATGCGCCGTAATCCGTGTTTTTATGTGATGAAACGGCGTATTTTATGTGTTTTTTTTGGCGAAAGTCCGCGTATTTTCGGCTCATATTCAACCTATCCGACGGGGAATCGTCTTCGTTATCTTTTTGGCGGAAAACCGTCTAAAATCCTCTCAAAAATTCACCTGAAACCGCGCCGTCGGATAGGTTGAATAAGAGCCGTATTTTTATATGTTTTTACACATATTTTAAATGAAAAAAACGACGCGTTTTTATGCGCTTTTTAGATGAAAGTTTGCATGCTTTCGCGCGTTTTAATTCGTGCTTTATGTTAGGAAACGGCGCATTTTTATTTGTTTTTCCGCATAGATTAAACGCGTAAATACGACCCGTTTTTATTCGTATCGCGCCGTGAAAAAAATTTCAAAAAAAGGTTGAGAGAGGGATGATCGATATTACTGAAAAAGTTTTATTAGGCGGCTTTCCGCAAAAAATTCATATCAGGGGCGGGGACGAAAGCAATCCCGCCGTACTGTTTTTGCACGGCGGACCGGGTATTCCGAACCGCGCTCCGCTTTTTAAAAATCACGCGGATTTATGTCGCGATTTTATCGTTGTCGCGTGGGATCAGCGCGGCACGGGCGGCTCGTATAAGGGCGTAGATAAAAACGCGCTCACGCCGGACAGACTCGTCGGTGACGCGAAGGAGCTTGTCGAGTATTTGTGTTCCCGCTTGAATAAGGAAAGGATTTTTATAGTCGGGGGCAGCTGGGGGTCGGAGCTCGGCACGCTACTCGTTCACCGTCACCCCGAACGTATAGGCGCGTATATCGGCTACGGACAGGTCGTGAACGGCGAAAAAAACGAGGATATAAGCTACGCCTTCAGTCTCGAACACGCGCTCGCGGCGGACGACAAAAAAGCCGTCGCGCTCTTGAAGAAATACGGACCGCCCGTTAAGGGGCAGTACAAGTACGGGTTGAAAGGGCTTACGGTTCAGCGCAAAATTATGAAAAAATACGGCGGTCATTCGATGAAAAAGGGCGGCTGGCTTAGGACGCTGCTCACGCCTATGCTGAGCCGCGAAAATACTTTGTCGGATTTGTACGGCATAATCAGGGGCTATAAGCTCGTGCTCGGCGCGATGTGGCCGATATTGACCGATTACGATTTTACCTTGCAGTGCAATAAATTCGAGGCGCCGTACTATATTTTTCAGGGCAGGCACGACAACAACACGCCCGCCGAATTGATCGGCGAATTTTACGGCGCGATAGACGCTCCCGATAAGGATTTGATTTGGTTTGAAAACTCCGCGCACAGTCCGCTGAACGAAGAACCCGGAAAATTTAAGGCGCTTATGCGCGAAAAATTTTTAAAAAAATAGAAATAAACGCCGGGCGGACGTGTCTTGCGGCGGTCTTTGTTTTTTGCGCGAAAGGACCCGCGAGGTTTTCGCTCGTTTTGGGATAACGCGCCGCCGCGCCGGTTTGCGCGGCGGCGCGTTATCTCGAGGGTCTTTAACACGCGTTTTTTGCGGCTCAAAATTCGACGGCGGATACCGTGCCGTGCGCCGCGGACCGCGCGCGGAGGTTACGAAAGATTTTTTAACGCGTTCTATTCTTTTTCCTTATAGCGTATATTATTTCTTTTGCGCGCGGTTTTGTATTTCGGGGCGGTGTTGATATATTGCAAATCCGCACCCGAATCCCGGCGCTCGTCGATATTCGCGGTTTTGCCGTCGGCGTGCGGCGGCTCGGTTCCGTAATGCCGCGCGGCGAAAGATTCACGGTCATAATTCGTATAAGCGCCGCCGTTACCGCGCGCGGCGTATGCGTCGCCGTTCGAGTCTGCGTTTCCGTATGCGCCGCCGTTTTGCGTTTGTCCTCCGCGCGCGCGGTCGGGTACGGCGCGGTAAGCGGTATTGCGCCCGCCGCCCGCGTTATAGGTTTCGTATTCGTTATTTCGCATATTAACTCCCCGTTTAAGATTGTCGTTTTTGGCGGCCGTTCCGCCGCCGCTTTGCCGTTCCTGCCATCCGTCCGTTTTATGGTTTTTTCCGCCGTCGTTTTGCGACTCCCGCCGTCCGTTTGTTTTGCAGATTTTTTCACCGTCGTTTTGCGATTCCGTTCGTTCGCCTTCGCCGCCGAAGGGCGTATTAAAAATCCCGGACATATTTTTCGGCGCGCCGCTTCCGATAAGCTCGAAAAAGCGGGATATATCGCCGCCGCCCTTGCCGAGAAGCCCGAGAAGCCGAGATATGTCGCCGCCGCTTCCATATGCGCCGTCGCCCTTGCCGATCGCTTCGAACAGTTTTGAAGCCGTATCGGCGTCCGAGTTTCCGTTTTTTTTGGAAGATAGGTTATTCAGCAGGTTGAGCATAGTTACCGCGTCCATAATTTTCCCGGTCTCCGTCATAATATTATATCGGTACTATATAATTATATGACCGCATATTATAAAGGTGAACGGCGGCGGCAAAATTAATGCGAATAATTAAGGCGGCGTCCGCGTAAGTGAAAACGAGAGAATTTTAGGCGGTTTTCCCGCCTTTCGGGGCGTTCAACGCCGCGCTGGGAAATAACGGCGTAAAACGCGCCGTTTGCGTTTCGCGCGAATGCGCCCTAATAAAACCGAGGGTGAAAAGCGGAGGGAAACGGCGAATGAAAAGCGTGAAACCGTAAATAAAAAAACAAAAAACTTAAAAGCGGGAAGGCTATAAAACGACGAGCAAAAAGCGATAAAATTTGAAGGCTAAAAGCGGTGAGCCGTAAAAAAAACGATGGACGCGTAAAATCGGTAATATTTCATAAAAGAATCTAAAAAAAACGGGCCGCGGCGCTTTCTATTATATCGCTCTCTTGAGAAGACGCCGTAATAAAAAAAATAAATACGAGGAGGTATGTAATAATCCTTTTTTGAGGATTGATTACGTTGTACGCGTAAAATGGATTTTAAGAGCTTTATAAAAAACCGTAAACCGTCCGATTCGGATAAGCAAAAAGAGCGGGATTTGCGTGAAAAATTGAAAAGCTACGAGGGGAAAAGCCGCGGCGACATAATGTCCGAATTGACGCGCGCCGTGGAAAAGGGCAGGCGAGACGGTACGCTTTCGGCGGCGGAGCTGGAAAATTTCTATCTGCAGGCGTCGCCGATGCTCAGCGCGGAGCAAAAAAAGAAAATGCGCGACATAATAGACGCTATTTCCAAATAAAACGGGTTTTATTTTTTATTGCGCGGGAAAAAGCCTTTTTGCGAACAAAAGGCTTTTTCCCGCGCCTCTTTCCAAAAAACTTTAAATTTTTATTTACAGACCTCTTTTTAAACTTGACGGCGAATAGCTTTCGGGTAATTTTTGCGTACCGGCGCGTCATTTTTTACTAGTATGCCGAGAAAGCGTGAATCGTTAAAAACGGCGCGCCGAAAGCGCACAAGATATAGCCGGCGCAGTTTGGAAAGAAATCCGGTATTTTAAACGGCGGTTACGTTTCAGGATTACAATCGTTATGAATTAATGAAATTGAGCGAAGATAAGCGTTGAATTTTTTTTGTCGTAAGCGGTTGAAAGGCGGCGTTTAGATTGCTCGATTTCGATTCGTAACGGTTATATATTTTATGACGGCTGTATTTCATAAAAAAATCTTTGCCGAAGCGTTCCGTTCGCGCGTGAACCGCGCCGTCGCGGTCTTCGGGAAAGTGGCGCGTGCGGGGAGCCTTTTCTTGAAAAAAAGGTTTCCCGCATAATTTTTGAAGAAAAATTTAGAGTCCGCGCGCATAAATGAAAACGTCTTCTAAAAAATTTTTATTTTTTGTTAAAAACCGTTGACATATTAATACGTTTAAGTATATAATGTATTTATATACTTAAACTTATTTGCTACATAATGCGGCGAGGTAACGCGACGGATTTGCGGGAGACGGCGGGCGCCGTAATATATTCGACGGAGGAATACATAAAATGACTGAAAAAATTTCGGGAATTATCGTTAAGGGCAGATATTTTATAATCGCCGCCGCGCTGGTTTTGTCGGGGCTGAGCGTGTATTGGTTCTTGAATGTGGACGTAAATTACGACATGACAAAATACCTGCGCGGGGATACGGATACCGTCCGCGCGCTGGAAATTATGGACGAGGAATTCGGACTCAGCGGCACATCGAGCGTTATGATAAGGAACGTAACCCTCGCGGAGGCGAAAAAAATACGGGCGCAAATCTCCGAAACGGAGGGGATTAAGGTCGTGAATTTTTTTGGCACGCCGCAATACTTTCTCGACGAGGACGGCGACGGAACGGGCGACGCGCTTTTTAAACTGTTTTTTGACGGCGGCGATTATTCGGACTCGGCGGAGAATGTGCTTAGGGGGCTTAGCGGCGCTTTAGATGGCTACGAGATCGCATTCGACGGCGCGGCGTATTCTAATATGTCTCTGAAAGACCGCATAGAGGGGCAAATTCCGCTGATGACCGCCATCGCCGTGTGCATAGTCGTAATCATTCTGCTCCTCACCTCGTCGTCGTGGCTGGAGCCTCTCGTAATAGGTGCGGCGCTCGGATTTTCGGTGCTTTTGAATATGGGTACGAACTACTTTTTGGGTGAAATTTCTTTCGTCACAAAGTCCGTTTCCGCCGTATTGCAGCTCGCGCTCGCGATAGATTATTCGATTATTCTACTGCATCAGTACAATGAGGAGACCGCGCGCGGATACGCTCCCGAAGAGGCTGTGAAAAAAGCGCTTTCGCGTTCGCTGTCGCCGATTTCGTCGTCGGCGTTAACGACTATAGCGGGGCTGTCGGCGACAATGTTTATGAGCTTCCGTCTGGGCTTCGACATAGGATTGATTCTCTCGAAAGCCATATTGTGCAGCGCGTTGTCCGTGTTTTTGTTTATGCCGGGTCTGCTCGCCGCGTTCGCGAAGCCTATGAAAAAACTTGCGCACAAGCCTTTGTTTAAGGACCCCGATAAGAGCAAGACCGGATACGCGAATATGCTGTATAAGCTGAGAAAGCCTATCGCGGCAGTCTTTCTCGCGCTTTTTATAGGCTCGTATTTTATTCAGTCGGGCACGAACTTTATATACGTCGAGAGCGAAAAAAGTATGGTCGGCAGGCAAAACGCCGTCGAGGAGCGGTTCGGCGCGGGAAACCTCGTAATGCTCGTTATGCCCGCCGCGTTGAGCGACGCGGATTACGGCAAGCAAAACGAACTTATAGACTATCTTAAAGCCTTGACTAAGGCCGACGGGACTCCCGTCTACCGAGACGCGCTCTCAACCGTTACCGTCGCCTTACGTCCGGTCGACGCGGACGACGCGGCGTCTTTGCTCGGTATAGACGCGGCGCTTGCCGCTCAGCTTTTCGGGATGTACTACATAGAAAAGGGCACGGCGGACGGCGGCGCCTTCGAAATGTCCTTAAAGGAATTCGCGGTCTTTGCGGACGACCTCGCGAACGGTCGAAAAAGTCTGCCCGGCGGAATAGACGTCGCGTCCGTTCTCGGCGAAAAGGCCGGCGCGGTAAGCGTTTTGCGCGGACTTTTTGAGCTTGCCGAAAAGGGCGCGGACGCGGAGGGGCTTTACGCGCTATTGCAAAGCGGAGGTTTAAAAGATTTGGGCGTGGATTTAAGCGGAATTTCGGCGGAATATGTAACGCATTTGTTCGGTATGTATTACCTATCCGAAGGATATATAGCGGACGGCGGCGTGTCTTTAAAAGACATAATAGCCTTTCTCGACGGCAAAATAAAAAGCGGCGCGGACGGCGGCGGCATAGACCTCGCGGCGGCGTTGTCGGAGGACGAAATCGGTATGATAAACGCGTTCGCGTTTCTTTTAGACCTCTTAGACGGCGGCGCGCTGTCGCCCGCCGAATTTTACGGCGCGCTGAACGACGAAAGACTTGCCGCTTTGGGATTTTCCGCCGGCGAGATAAGCCGCGCCTATATCGGGCATATTTACGCGTATTACAACTTCTTGAAAAACGGCGGGAACGAGCTGTCCATGAGAGAATTGGCGGGCTTTCTTTCGGAGCTTTTGGAAAACGGCGCGGACGGATTTGTAGATATTTCCGCGTTTATCGGCGGCGGAACCGCCGAATATATTCGGCTTTTAAACGGCGTTTTACAAACGATAGGGAAAAGATTCGCGGCTGAGGAGCTTTTTGAAAAAATATCCGGACTCGGCGCGGATATACTTTCCGAAGCCGGCTTTTTTGCGGACGCGGCGTACTTAAAACAGCTTTTCGGTATGTATTACTACGCGGACGGCAGAATGGACGGTTACGACGAATTGACCGCAGCCGAGCTTATCGGTTTTTTAGCCGTAGCCGCAAACTCCGAAACGGAGGACGCGGGCATAAATTTGAGCGGGTTGATTGACGGGGAAACAAGGGATGCGCTCGACGGACTCGCGAAGCTGTTGGAAATTCTCGGGGGAGAATTTACATATTACGGTTTGTACGGCGAGTTGAACGGACTGACCGGGCGAACGGGGATAAACGCGGCGGAGCTTTCGCAAACGCAATTGGAAATACTCTATGCGTGGAAGCAATACAAGCGCGAAGGAATGGCGCTGAAAAAGCTTACTATGATAGAGGTCGCGGACTCGCTTTCGGAGCTGGCCGCCGCCGTCTATACGGGGAGTGAATTGGCGGCGGCGCAGAGCGCTTTGTCGCTGGCCAAAGCTTTTATGCAGACGGTTTATCCTTATTTGGGCGGCAGTCCGAACACCCCTATGACGCTCTCCGAGATGAACGGAGCTTTCTTTTCCAACGCCGCCTTGTCGGGTATAATCGGCGGCTTTATTACGCCCGAAACCCTCGAGCTTGCCTACGCTTACGAGACTTTCGGCGACCCCGTATACGGCAGGCGCGGAGTTTTGGAAAATCCTGCGGAGGCGCTGTCGTTTATGCTGGGCGGCATGGTAAATCCCGATTCGGACGCGTATCTCGAAATCGCCGCGAACGCTTTGAGCGGAGACGCGGCCTCGCTCATAGAGACGCTTTTATATGTCGACGGGGATTCAAAAATCGGCAGGGACTATGCCGAAACGACGCGGGCTTTAAACGGCTACGCGCAAAGTCTGGGAGTCGAAACGGAGGACGCCATAGACGCCGGACTTATCAAGCAAGCGTTCATACTGTTCTTCGCAGAAAACGGTTTCGATAATTTTCCGTCCGATAAGACGGCGGAAACCGCCGCGCTCGCCGAATTCGCCGCCGCGCTCATAAATCCCGAAAGCGAAGCTTACGACGCTCTTATATACGGCTTCCTTTCGGACGCTTTGAACGGAAACGCGGGGGAGAGCGCGGAGGAACGCATAGCGTCGTTCGCCGCCGCGCTTGGGATAATCGCCGATCTCGAAGAAAATTCGGAAACGCCGCTGACCTTCTCGGAAATGACGGACGCGTTGAACGGGTATATCGGCGTTTTAAACGGCGAAAAAATTGGTTCGGAGACGATAGAGCAGGCTTACGTTATGCGCTGTTTCGCCGCCCAAAGGGAAAAAGCTGAGACTCCCGCCGCGTTTACGGAGATAACCGATTTCGTTAAAGTCCTGATCGGGGACGGAGAGGGCGCTAACGCGCTCATAAAGAAAGCGCTGGACGGAGCGGAAGGGTTAGATTCCGCGCTTACGTTACTTGAGAGCGTGAGGAACGATATGTGTTTGCCGACCGACTATGCCGGCGCGGCGCGGCTTATAGAGGGCTATTTGAGAGAGCTGAGAAACGGAAATGCGGGAAGCATAGTCTATCCTGCGGCGGCGTCCGACGGAGCCGGAAACAGCGGCTTTGCCGAATGCGGCGGAAACGCGGGCGGCGCGGCTTACTCGGCGGCGTCCGGGGAAGACGAAAGCGGAAATAATAACGGCGCGGCCGAGTACGCGGTTGAAAACGTAGACGGCGGCTTTGCCGAAAAGCTGATGCACGCGTATATTCTATATTACGCCGATAACGGTATACTTCCGAATTCGCCGATCGGAATAGGCGCGCTGATAGATTTTGCGTCGGGGCTTATCGACCCCGACGGCGGCAAATACAGCGCGTTTATAGGAGGACTCATAGCGGAAACGATAGCGAAAGAGGGGGACGCGGAGCTTAAGTTTTTGGCGGAACTTAAAAACGCCGCCGACGGTATAAAGAGCGCGGTTTCGGTAATGAGCGAGCCGGCTTCGTATACCGAGACCGCCGCCGAAATTAATTCGCTTCTTTCCGCACTTGGCGGAGTTTTTGAAAACGGGTTCGTTCCGGAGGGCGGCGCGGAGCAAATTTCCGCGCTTGGCGGAGATATAGAACCGCGCCTCGCCGAACAAATTTATGTGCTTAATATGATCGAAAAGGGCTTGACGCCGACCGAAAAGGTCAGAGTTTGCGACCTTACGGAATTTATATTCGCAATAGCCGGCGATCCCGTAATAGCGAATTTCATAGACGGCGAAACGCGCGCGGAAATGGACGGCTACAAAAAGACGCTCGACGCGTCCGACGCGATGTTCAACGGCGAGAAGTATTCCCGTATGGTATTCACCCTAGACATACCGCGCGAGGGGGATGAGACGTTCGCCGTAATCGCTCTGATAGAGGCTAAGGCGGAGGAGCTTTGGGAGGGCGAGACCTACGTCGCGGGAAGCTCGGTCGCACTTCGCGATATTAAGAACGACTTCGAAAAAGACACGCTGCTAATCTCGGCGGCCTCGATTATCATGGTGTTTCTCGTAATCGCGCTGATTTACAAGTCTCTTTTTGTGCCGTTGATTTTGGTGCTACTGATACAAGCGTCCACGTGGATAGCCTTTTCGTTCTCGTCGCTTACGGGAGAGCCGGTTTATTTTATGGCGTATACGATCGTGTCGTGCATACAGATGGGCGCGGCTATCGACTACGGCATATTGCTCTCGTCGCGCTATCTTCATAACCGCAAGTCGACGGGTAAAAAAGAAGCGGCAAGCCGCGCCGTCAAGGAGGCGGTAAAAACGATATTGACCTCGGGCTCGATTATGCTGATTTCGGGCGTAACGCTGTATTTGGTTTCGTCTACGCTCGTCATTTCCAGCATAGGCTTATTCATATTCCGCGGCGTTGGGATTTCAATCGCGGCGACGCTGGTCGTATTGCCGCCGTTATTGATGCTTTTCGACAAGGCGATAGAGCGGACGACGCTGAAAGCCGGCTTTTATACCCGCTGAACCGTCGAGAAGTTTTTTTGAAAACGGGAATTATGCGGGAGAAACCGTTTCTTGGGAGAAATGTTTCCCCCGCGCCCTTTTCCAAAAGGCATCCGCGGCTTATGCCGTAAAAAACGCGATTTATGACGGCCGTAAAAAATACGCCGCTAAAATAGAAACCGTTCGCTAACGGACTTGCAAAAATTTTCTTTCGGGCACGCCGCGGAAAATCCCCGCTTTTTTAATACGCCGATACGTAGCCGCCCGTTTTGCGCAGAGTTGTCAAATAGAATTATTAACTACGGTATGTAGACGCTAATTCTTTTGTGAATAGCGGACCGTTTTCCATATCTCTCGGGTAATGCGCGCCAATTGCGCAAATTTTTCGTCCGTAAAAAGCGTCTCGTAATATTCTTACCCCCGCCGTCGCAACGCTATATAAAACGGACGCGCCCGGATTATTATTGACGCGTCTATTGTACAACGACAAAAATTTTTACGGAAAATTTCAAAAAGCACTATACATTGCGGTTTTTTTGTGGTATAATAACTAAAAAATAATTTGACGGGCTTTTTTATGCGGAAATTAAAATAAACAAGCGGAAGCCGGAAAAAAAAGCGATAAGCGGACAATAAAAATAAGAAAGCGAAAAAGCGATAAGAACGTCAATAAAAAGGAAGGGATTAAAAATTATGGCCGTAATGTTTTGCGATACGAATTGCGAGCTTTGGTTCGATAAGGCTAAGGCTTTGGATTTAAAGGTAATCAGAATGCCTTACACGATAGACGGAAAGGAATATTTCTACGATTTGGGGGAGAACACCGATTTTAAAAAATTCTACGCCGACGTCAGAAGCGGCAAGCTACCGAGCACGTCGGCGTTAAACGAGGAAAATTACAGGGAATATTTCGAGCCGTATTTTAAAAAAGGGGAGGATATACTTTACGTTTCGTTCTCCGATCAAATGTCCGCGACGTTTACGTTTATGGATAAAGCCGTGGACGCGCTTAGAATCGATTATCCCGGCGTGCGATTTGTCCGTTTCGACACGAAAGGCGTTTCGATGACGGCGGGCATACAGGTCTATCTCGCGAAAAAATATTTTGACTCGGGTAAGACGATAGACGAGACGGTCGAGTATCTAAAGGGTTTGACGGGGCATATCGCGGCGGAGTTCGTCGTGGACGACCTGAAGCATCTAAAACGCGGCGGGCGGATAAGCGGCTTTCAGACGGTTATCGGCACCCTCCTCAGTTTTAAGCCTATCGTAAAGATAAACGACGAGGGTAAAATTGTAAATACGACTAAAGTCAACGGCAGAGTTAAAGCGATTTCTTATCTCGTCGAGCAGATAAAGACGCGCGGTCTGGACGCGGACAAATATCCCGTGGTCATAGCGCACGCCGACTGCGAAGACGACGCGGAGCGTCTGGCGGAAAGGGTGCGCGCCGCGCTTGAAAAGCCCGACCTCGATATTTGGATTCAACCGGTAGGTCCGGTCATCGGAACGCATTGCGGACAAGGCACGTTGGCGTTGATATTTCACGCTATCGGCAGGTAACGTCCCGCGCCGCCGGAACGCAATTGCGGACCGGATACGCCGGTTAGATATCGCACGCTATCAGCCGGTGATTTCCGCGCCGTCAATAAGCGTAAATTTTTACGATACGGCTCCGTTTTATTTGGCGGAGCGGGTTCTGAATTTTCGCGGCGAACCCGGCTCGGGATATCGTTTTTCATCACGAAAGCCGGAATCTCCTTAATGGATAAATACGGATTTTAGATAATAAAGTTTTAAAATAACGGGGTTCTAAATTTTCGTGATAAAAACGGGATACAGGCGAAGAAAAATCATCGCGAATTTTTCGAACTCCCTAAAATAAATTGTCAAAGTTTTTTTAGAAAGGGGCGCGGGGGGAAGCCTTTTGTTCACAAAAGGCTTCCCCCCGCAATACCCTCCCGAAAGAACAGGAGCGGTTTATGCGCTACACGGTTGATTTTTACGGAATAAAGAGAGCGCTTCCGATTTGTCCGATTGACGGCGGGGTTCAAATCGCCGCCTTTAATATGCTGGGCGACAACGAACTCGTTAAGGTTTTGGCGGAGGAGGCGTACAAAAAAATCGCCGCGCTCGATTTTGACGCGATAGTAACCGCCGAATGCAAGGGCATAGCTTTCGCGCAGGAGGTCTCGCGCCTTTTGTACGAGAGAAAAAATCAGCGGTTTTTCGTCGCCGCGAGAAAGAGCTTCAAGCTGTATATGAACGAGCCTCTGTCGGTTACGGTTCGCTCGATTACGACGGGCGGCGAGCAGACGCTTTGGCTGTCGAAGGACGAGGCGGACAAGTTGCGCGGCGGAAAGGTGATAATAGCCGACGACGTAATCTCCACGGGCGGCACGGCGGACGCGCTACGTACTCTTCTCGGAGAGGTCGGGGCGGGCGTCGCCGCCGAGCTTTGCGTATTCGCCGAAGGCGCCGCCGTTAAAAGAAAAGATATAATCTATTTGAAATATCTACCGCTTTTCGACAGGGACGGAACGGCTGTTGAGCAAGGCCGGCAAGATAACAGTGAAAAATTCGCGAATCGGCGATAAAAAATCAGTAAAAAGCGTTGCGAAGTATTAAAAAAAGACCGCAAAATGAGAAATGTGAAAGCCTTACGACATAAAACCGGCGGAATAAATTGTTTCGGCGTAGATCTTTGCGTTGTTAAACCGCAAAAAATATGCAAAAAATACGCAAAATTATGAAATTTTTTTCTTTTTTCACTTGTTATCGCGGCGATTATGTGATATAATGTAAAATATACGGGATTATTTATAGATATTCAAACGTTAAAATATTATCGGAGGTTTTTCTCATTATGGATGCTAAGACAAAAGCGAGCATCAACCTTCACGCCGTTTTACGCAACGTTCAAGAGTTGTGCGATATAGACGACGCGGCGAAGGATGTTGTCAAGGACAAAAAAATCACGGTGAAATTTTCCGTTAAGGACTGCGAGCCTATGGCTCTCGCTTTCGACTCGGGGAAGTGCACCTATCTGCGCGGCGACGCTTTGGATGGCGGCGCGGCGAAGGGCGCGCTCAAACTCTATTTTTCCTCGCCGGAAAAGTTTAACAAGCTTGTGGACGGTGAAAAGGTTACGCCGATTCCGTCGGGTGCGATTACCAAAATAGGCTTTGCTTTAAAGGAGTTTTCCGTTCTCACCGATCGTCTGTCCCATTACCTCCGGCCGAAGCCCGAGGAAAAGGACGAGCTTTTAAAGGACGCGCGTTATTTTGAAGTCAACACGACCTTTCTCGCATATACCGCCTTTCACGCTCTCGCGGAGATAGGCAACAACGACCCCGTGGGAAGGGAAATCGCTCACAGAATGCCCGACGGCAAAATAAACGTCGAGGTGAAGGACGGTCCGGCGGTGGGCATAGCCATAAAGGACGGACGTATGAGTGTAAAAATCGGCTCTTACGAGAATCCGAGCGCGCGTATGGTGTTCGGGAATTTGCAAATCGTAAACGACGTGCTGAACGGCAGGACGGACGTATACAGCGCGATGGGCGCGGGGCTGTTCGCTATCAGCGGGCTCATCCCTCTGCTCGACAATATGAGCAAGCTCTTGGGTTCCGTCGCAAGATATTTAGGTTGATTTTTTGGAGGAATTTATATTATGGACAAGGTATATAGCTATACTAAAAGCAGATTATTGTACAACAGAGCGCTGAAAGTCATACCGACGGGCGTTTACGGGCATTTGGGTCCTTCCAACGGTTGCGCCATTCCCGTAGATTATTTCCCGATTTTTTCCCATAAGGCAAAGGGAGCGTATTTTTGGGACGCGGACGGAAATAAATTCGTGGACTATATGTGCGCTTACGGACCGAACATATTGGGTTACGGCGACGAGGACGTTGACAAGGCGGCAATCGCCCAGCTCAAAAAGGGCAATTGCGTTACGATCGTCGACGAGTGCCTTGTGGACTTCGCCGAACTTTTGACGGATACTACGGGCAAGGACTGGGCGTTTTTCTGTAAGAACGGCGGAGACGTTACCTCTCTCGCCGTCATGACGGCGAGAGCCGCGACGGGAAGAAAAAAGATCGTTATGGTCAAAAACGGCTATCACGGCGTCGCGCCGTGGACGCAGAAATTGGGCTACGCGGGCGTTATCGAAGAGGACGTTTCCAACAACCTCTGCGTGCATTGGAACGATGTCGGAGAATTCGAGAATTTGATTGCGAAATATCCCGGCGAAATCGCTGCGTTTATTTCCACGCCGTACTATCATCCGACCTTCGAGGACAATGTCCTTCCGGCGGAGAATTATTGGAAGCGCATACGCGAGCTTTGCACGCGGCACGGCATAGTGCTCGTTATAGACGACATACGTTGCGGTTTCAGACTGGACATAAAGGGTTCCGACGTCCATTACGGCGTCAAAGCCGACCTCATCACTTTCTGTAAGGCGATCGCGAACGGCTACAACGTTTCCGCGCTTTGCGGCGCGGAGTCCTTAAAGGGAGCGGTTTCCGATGTGTTCTACACGGGGAGCTATTGGTTGTCTGCGGAGCCTTTTGCGGCGGGCATAGCGTGTATTACGAAAATGAAAAAGGAAAACACGGTTGCCAAATTGCGTTTTATCGCCGACAAGCTGCACAGCGGTCTGAAGGACGTCGCCAAGGCGAACAACAGAGAAATTATCATTACGGGCGAGCCGGTTATGTGGTATATGCGCCACTCGAACGACGAGAATTTCTTTATGCATCAGGCGTGGGTGGCGGAGTGCGTCAGGCGCGGAGTGTTTTTTACGAACCACCACAACCACTTCATAAACGCCGCCGTGAGCGACGAGGACATAGCCTTT
The DNA here is from genome assembly GCA_031275485.1 of Clostridiales bacterium. Taxonomy (GTDB): domain Bacteria; phylum Bacillota; class Clostridia; order Christensenellales; family JAISNN01; genus JAISNN01. The sequence goes on from JAISOS010000020.1 coordinate 34,435, forward strand.
ACGCTCGACGTTGCGGACAAAGCGTATAAAGCGATTAGAGATAGGTTTTAGTTTAATCTGAAAGCTTGTGGCGAACAAATATTGAATATTTAAATATAAAAAATATAAAAGGAGTTATTTTATGAAAAATATTGTTAGATTTTTGTATAATAATTATTGGCGAATGACTGCTTTTTTCATGTGCTTGGTTTTGATCGGAGTATTTTCTTTTTGATGTACAAAAAAAAGATTATTCCCGACATTAGAACGATAGAGGTAAATCAGTTTACATATGAGGAACAAGGTCAAAAAATGTTAAATAAGTTTGACGAATACGATATAGATGCTACTGAAACGACTTTGAATTTTTCAGGTTCAATGACCGTTTCTTTGGGAGAAATATTTGGATTTGATTTCTTGTCGGATGTATCCGGTAACGCGAAAAAAACATTCTCCATATCGTACAATATTGAAACAAACGAGTTTTTTGTCGAGATATCGTATCGGGACGGGGAATATTTGATTAATACTATTAAAGAAAGGGGTGAACCAATTGTCGATGAGGAAAGAGATGACGCATATATGGAGATAGACGGGCAAAGAGTCTATTTTTCGGAGGCATTCGATATAAATTCTTTGGACAATTGTATTGCACTAGTTGATGATGCCGCAGTAGTTGCCGTCGGTCTTGTAGTTGTTGCGGCGGTGTTATTGTATGTCGTTTGCGTGCCGACTGCTAGAACTACAGTAATTACAACATTGCAAACCATTACAACAACAGTAGTTGAAGCGGTAAAGAGTTTTTGGTCATGGCTGACATCATGGGTGACGAGAACGACAACCACAACGGTTGTTCAAACTACGGTAGCAACCGTTTATACGCCTTCCTTAGTTCTAAACAATGAGAAGGTGGAAACACAGGAAATGACTAAAGAAATGATCGATAAACTTCCGCAAGGGGCGTATTTTCTATGCTTTGCAGATTCAAGCAACGGCAAGATATATATGTCGATTGTTCAGATAACGCAATCGGTTGCTATTGGAATAATGAATACGGTAATATTGGTACCTTGTATAGGAAAACCGAGCGAGCAAATGGTCGCTAGCATTTTTTCCCTTAATGAAACGCATATTTTTTTGGTAATGGATATAGTCGGTTACTCAGTGAGAACGCCTAGATGGTATCCGGAAAACCATGGTATCGGAAAGGGATATTTATGGCATTATCATTCTTTATCGGAAATAAAGGTAGGCAGCGTTTATTATGCTCCGCACGCTTTTTTCGGGCTTCCGGTTTAAATAAAAGCGGAGATATTGTTATGACAAATTTAGAAAAAATGAAAATATTTTATGAGGATATATTCGGAGCTTCGGTTTTTTGGGAAAACGACGAAACGAAGGATTGCATAAAAATATTCGTGGACGATTTTAGGGGTCGCGACGTGCTGAAAATGATAGACGACGCTTTAAAGCGTCCGCCTCGAAGCGTTAAACCCGAGGACTTAACATGCGTGGGGCACGGTGAATTGGGTTATATAAAAATCTCCGAGGAATCGGACGAGTACAAATATTGCATACATCATACCGGCTATATCCCATATGAATTAAAGGCATATGTTTGGTATTTTACGGATAGCGAGATATCCGATTATCCGCAAGGCGACGAGATAAAAAAAGCCATGGATAATTATTTTAAGGCGAGAAATATCGAGTGATAATGGATAAAAAATTTTGTAATGTGACATTGGTAATTGTTTTTATCTGTTTTACCGTTATTTTGCTATCCGGCGGTATCTTTAAAGAATATACAAGTATAGAAATTTGCAAGGAGTTTTTATCAGCCGTCGTGGAAATAAAGATATGCGATGAAAATCAAAATGTCATAGGCAATGCGACAGGGACTGTGATTAGCAGAGAGGGACTAATTTTGACCAATAGGCATATCGTTCAAGTTTACGATTATTCTATGGGCGAATATGTTGTACAAGACAATGTTTACGTGGGGTTTTTCAATGAAACAGAGTATATGCTCGCAAATATTGTTTCTTGCGGGATTGATTCGGATTTAGCTTTATTAAAAATCGAAAGAACGACGAAAAATTACATAAAAATGAGTAAGTCAGAGGTGGGCTACGGAGATGAAATTCATACTATCGGTAACGGCAATGGATTCGGTTTAGCGTATGCAAAGGGATATGTTGCGTCAGCGTTAGTTAGAGTTTTGTATGACGGAAACAGCGTCGAAGCAATTCAATTGTCTTTAAATATAAACGAAGGAAATAGTGGCGGATCGCTTATAAATGGCAAAGGACAATTAATCGGGATAATTACTTTTAGATTAAGAGATAACCAAGGAAACGTCATACACGGAACGAGTTTTGCTCTACCGCTCGGAACGATAAAAACTTTTCTGCAATCAATATAAACATTATAAAATGAGTAAAGGAGGAACTGATTTAATGGCACTGACTAAGCAAGAATGGATTGACCTAGAAAAAAAAGCCGCGGAGCTTCGCGACCTCTGCGTGGACACGGTCAATTGGGCGGGGAGCGGACACTGGGGCGGTAGCTCGAGTAGCGCGGACATCCTCACCCTGCTCTATTACAAGTACGCGAATTTCGATCCGAAAAAGCCGGACGATCCGGACAGAGACAGAATTATCGTATCCAAAGGGCATATCGGCGTAATCTTGGCCCCGCTCTTTTCGCTTTTGGGTCTGATCGAGAGGGAGGCTTTAAAGACTTTCAACCTGACGGGCAGCAAGCTCGGAATTCACCTTGACAGCAACAAGGTGAAAGGTTTGGACGCGTCTACGGGTTCTTTGGGGCACGGCTCGTCCATAGCGGTGGGTATGGCTCTCGCCGCCAAGCTACAAGGTAGAAGCTATAAAACCTTTTTGATTCTCGGCGACGGCGAATGTAACGAAGGCTCGGTCTGGGAGGCGGCTATGTCGACCGCGCATTTCAAGAGAAAGGGCAGACTGGACGGGCTTATCACGATTGTGGACAGAAACCGCAATATGATAGACGGCAACACCGAGGACGTTATGGGTTTGGAACCTTTCGAAGACAAATGGAAAGGTTTCGGATTCGAGACTATAGTCGTTGACGGACACGACCTGCCTAAGCTTGCGGAGGCTTTGGAAAAGGCGATAGCGGGTGGATCTAAGCCGTTTTGCATCATTGCCGACACGAAAAAAGGCGCGGGCGTGTCATTCTCGGAGGACAACTACAAATGGCACTACGGCGCTTTTGACGAGGCGAAGTACAATACGGCGAAAAAGGATCTCGCCGAATATGCGAAAAAGAGATTGGAAAGAGCGGAAAAGGAGGGAATATAATATGGCAGGCGGAATTACATTTACTACGGTTGACAGCACGAAGCTCGCGACCGCCGAGATTTTCGGAAAGACGATAGCCGAACTCGGCGAAAAGGACCCGTCGATTGTTTGTTTAAGTCCGGACCTTGCGGGTTCGACAAAGATGGTCGATTTCTTGACCAAATATCCCGAGAGATTTTTTAACGTCGGCATTGCGGAGCAGAATATGATAGGTATAGCCTCCGGTATGGCGAAATGCGGCTTGACTCCTTTCGCGTCCTGCTTTTCGGTATTCGCGAGTCTTAGGGCGCTCGATCAGGTGCATACGGACGTATGTTATCAGAACGTCAACGTAAAAATTATCGGTACGCACAGCGGAACGTCTTTCGGACAGGGAGGCTCGACACACCACGCGATAGAAGATATCGCGGTAGTGCGCGCGCTCGTCAATATGACGGTCATAGTTCCCGCAGACGGCGTGGAGACGGCTAACGCGGTCAAAGCGGCGGCGGCGGTCAAGGGACCTTTCTATATCCGCATAAACAGAGGCTTCGACAACGTGGTCTACAACAAGTCCGACTACGGGTTCAAGGTGGGCAAGGCGGTCGAGATGGTCGAGGGTACGGATATTACGATTATCGCCTGCGGCTCCTGCGTATATCAGGCCGTGCAGGCGGCGAATATCCTCAACTTCGACCACAAAATTAAGGCTAGAGTTCTCAATATGCACACAATTAAACCGATAGACAAGGACGCGGTTTTGAAAGCCGTTGCGGACACGAGAAAAATCGTCACCGTCGAGGATCACACCGTTATAGGCGGCTTGGGTAGCGCGGTTGCCGAGGTGATAGTCGAAGGCGGCAAGTCCTGTATTTTGAGAAAACTCGGACTGCAGGATAAATTCTCCGCGATAGGACTGCATGAGGATCTTATGGCTATGCACGAAATCGACGCTCAGGGCATCGTAAAAAACGCCCTCGAGGTTATGAAGATAGACGCCGAAAAGGACGAAGATTGGGGCGACGAGGTGTAAAAATGGCGGAAGAAGTTAAAATTACCCAAGGCGACTTGTACGCGTCGCGCATATTTTTCTATGCGGCGGTACCTCTTTTGAAAGTGGTTTGCGAAAGCGAAGCGAAATTCGGCGACAAGTTCAAGGGCAGGAATTTTGTGTTTCAAATCAGTGCGCTCTATGACGGCGAGGGTTCGGAAAACGGCAAAATGGGAACGCACTTCGTCGTGGAGGACGGCGTATGGACGACACAGGCGGGGAAAGTGCATGAAAATCCCGACGTCGAGCTGTGCTTTTCCAATTTAAGAAAATTCAACGTCTTCTTCGCTGGCAAGGGAATGGTTTCCGTATTACCGAAAATGAAAGGCGTATTTAAGAATTTCGGAATATTTAAGGATATCCTTACGGCGCTTTTGCGTATGGCGGGGCTTATGCAGGCGAAGGACAAGCCTGAGAAGCTCGAGGATCAGATTATGCTCTGCAAGCTGTACCTATACCTTTTGCCGAACGGCATCAGCCAGCTTAATAAAATGGGACATCCGGACATAAAAGCTGTCACGGAGAACAGTCCGGATCGCACCTACGCGCTTATCATAGAGGATTATCCGGAGTTGCAGTCATGGCTCAGAATGAAGATGGGCAAGAGTATGTCGGGACGCGGCGAGTATAAGCGGTGCAAACCTTTCCTCGCTATGAAATTCAAAAACCCGTCGCTCGCGCTCGATATTATGATGTCGAAAGCCGATATGGTGGCGTATATACGCGAGGAGAAGCTCTTTGTGGACGGCGCGCCGGAGTTCGCGGGCGTGGTCGGCGGACTGCTTTTCAAGGTCGCGTATTACGCGCTCGGCGAATACCTCGCCGCCGAAGCGTAGGAACGTCGCAATCAATAACCGTAAAACTATTATAGCCGCCGAAGCGCGAGAATGTCGCAATAGCGGCGAAACAAAGAATAACCGATAAAAAATAACGGCGGTCGTTTATTTCGTCCGTTGAAAAATAGCGGAATAAGACCTAAAAAAAGACCGAAAGCTCGTTTTTCACGCGTTTCGGTCTTTTTATTTTGCCGTCCGTTTTGAAACGGCACAAAACTTACGTTGAAGTTTTTTGGAAAGGGGCACGGGGGAGGAATCTTTTGCGAGCAAAAGGTTTCCCCGCATAATCTTAAAAAAAGAAAAGGTTTTTCCCGCGTAAACTCCGCCGTAAGTTTTCCTTGCAATTTCGGTTAATGTATGATATAATAACCGCATGAATCCCGAATTATTCAAAAATTCACATACTTTTAGATATTTGGAGGCGCAGACGGCGCGCGGGGCATTGAAACACAGCTATCTTTTGATAACGCCCGACAGGACGGCGGCGAGCGGTATATTCGCGCTTTTCGCTATGTCGCTTAACTGCGCGCATGCGGCGATGAAAAACGGCGCGCCGTGCTTTGAGTGCTCCGGCTGTAAAAAGGTTCTTTCGGGCAATCATTCGGGCATTGCCGTCTATAACGCGAAATTTCTCGCGGCGGACGCCGAAAATGTGATCGAGGACCTTTATATACGGCCTATAGACGGAGAGCGTAAGCTGTATTTTATAAACGGCTTCGACGCGGTTCAGCCGCCGGTTCAAAACAAACTCTTGAAGTCGTTGGAGGAACCGCCGTCATACGCCGTCTTTTTCCTTGCGGCGGCGAACGAGGACGCCGTGCTGAAAACCGTCGCGTCGCGTTGCGAAAAGCTGTACGAAACCGCGTTTGACCGAGACGTTGCGGCGAAAATTTTGCGCACCGAATTTCCGTCCGACGATTTCGTGGAAAACGCCGTGATGTGCGCGGGCGGTTTTTTGGACGCCGCGCGCGAAATGATAACGGACGCGGAATTTAGACGGCTGTTTTACGAGTGCGCCGAGGTTATGAACGGCGTTAAAAAAAGCGGCGATATAATAAAATATCTCTACCGTCCGCCGTTTGAAAAGGAGCGGTTGAAGACGACTTTGAATATTTTGGAAACGCTCGTAAACGCCACCGTGCGCGGTATGGAAACTAACGACGACAGATTGGTTTTTATACGCGGCACGGACGTTTCCGCATTGAATAAATATGTTTTTTTGATTGCCGAAGCGCGGAAAAAAAACGCTTTCAACGTCGCCGCCGCGTCGGTCGCCGAAAATCTTCTTATGAGTATGCTCGAAACAAAATACCTGTGCGGAAGATAAAAAGAAGCTTTTTGATTTAAAAAAAGAGGTTTACGGGGAAAAACCTTTTCTCCCAAGAAAAGGTTTTTCCCCGCGTCCCTTTCCAAAAGACCGCGTCGTTTCGGAGCGCGGGCGAAGAAATGTTTTGCGAAAAGGCGGGGGACTTTAAAAGCGGTAAAAAAATAACCGTAATAACCGGGTATTCGGCTTGTATTTAGCTGAAAACCCGGTTCGGCGGCGCTTGGTTTGAATAGAATTATAAAAACTAAAGTTTTTTTGGAAAGGAGCGGTGGGGAGAGCCTTTTGCCCGCAAAAGGTTTTTCACGAATAAAATCTCCCTTTTTTAAAAAACTTGAAAGAAAAGAGAGGAAAAACGTTATGCCGATAGTGATAGGCGTTAGATTTAACAACAAGGGCAAGACATATTATTTTGACCCTTTGACAGAGAGCTTTGCGGAGGGCGGCGGCGTAATCGTCAATACCGCGAAGGGTATCGAGTACGGCACGGTGGTTATGCCGAATAAGGACGTCAAAGATAGCGATATAGTCGCGCCCTTAAAGAGTATTGTGAGAAAGGCGACGGAGGCGGACGACGCGGTGTGCCGGCGCAATATCGAGGAGAAACCGGAGGTTATGCGGATAGCGGCCGAAAAGATACGGCGGCGCGGACTTTCGATGAAGCTTGTGGACGCGGAATATACCTTTGACAGGTCGAAGCTCGTCATATATTTCACCGCGTCCGGACGTGTGGATTTTAGAGAGCTTGTAAAGGATCTCGCGGCGGTTTTCAGAGTTCGTATAGAACTGAAGCAGATTTTTGAGCGCGACGAGGCGAAAATGTTAGGCGCGCTCGCGCCCTGCGGTCGGTCGTGCTGTTGCAGAAATCATCTCTCTGATTTCACAAAGGTATCTCTTAAAATGGCTAAGCTGCAAGGATTGTCGCTGAACCCCGCGAAGCTCAGCGGAGCTTGCAACAGATTGATGTGCTGTCTTGCGTATGAAAACGCCTATTACAAGGAAATGTTCAAGGAGCTGCCAAAGGTCGGCACGACCGCTTTGACGCCCGACGGTAGCGGCGTCGTCGAAGCAAACGACATATTGCGGCAGACCTCGAGGATTAAGGTGCGGCTGAAGGACGGCACGTTCGACGTGCGGTATTATAAGTTGAAAGAACTTAAAGCCACGGTCAAGCAGTCCGAAAAGGAAATAGCCGACGAGGACGCGGATGATTTGAAGGCGTTGGAATAACGCCGAAGCGGCGTTCGGTTTTTGTATTTTTAGAGTTTACCTGCGGGAAACCTTTTGTGGACAAAAGGTTTCCCGCGCGCCCCTTTTCAAAAAATCTCAATACTTATATCAATATAATTAAATTAATAAAAAATAATAATAAAAATATAAAAAATCAAGCGCGGGATTGTCCGCGCTTTCGATAAAAAGGCGGTGTGAAAATGAAAAGCGAATGGCTGGAAAGCGCGGTGTTTTACGAGGTCTATCCTACGAGCTTTTACGACTCGGACGGCGACGGAGTGGGCGACATAAAAGGCATAATTCAAAAGCTTGATTACATAAAGGATTTGGGCGCGAACGGAATTTGGATTAACGCTTGTTTTTCGTCGCCGTTTAGGGACGGCGGCTACGACGTTACGGATTATTATTCCGTCGATAAGCGGTTCGGCGATAACCGCGATATGGAGGAGCTTTTCGCGGAGGCGGACAGGCGCGGAATCAGAGTGCTACTTGACCTCGTTATGGGGCATACCTCGATAGAGCACCCGTGGTTTGCCGAGTCGCAAAAGGCGGAAAAAAACGAATATACGGACGCGTATATATGGAAGCCGATGGGAAATCCCGCCGAAACAAAATCGGGGCAGTTTTTGAGCGGATTGTCCGAGCGCGAGGAGATGTTCCGTATAAACTATTACGCGATTCAGCCGGCTCTGAACTACGGCTATCATAAGCCTAAGGCGCGGTGGCAACAAGCGGTCGACGCGGACGCGCCTATGAAAAACCGCGAAAGGCTGATTGACGTTTGCCGGTTTTGGCTGAGAAAGGGAGCGGGAGGGTTCCGCGTCGATATGGCGAATTATATGGTCAAGGACGACAAAAAGCGCGAGGGCAATATCGCCTTTTGGAACGACGTTATTCCGCGCGTAAAATCCGAATTTCCCGAGAGCGTTTTCGTTTCGGAATGGTTCAATCCCTATCAGGCGGTAAAACGGTCGGCTTTCGACATAGATTTTACGTCCGGATATTTTCTATACAGTATTTGGGATCGCGGCGTTCCCGAAAATTTCTCGCGAGAGGCGTATTTCGGGGAGTCGGGCAAGCATTTTTTCGAGGGTATCGCGCAGATATACGGCGCGATGGCGGCGGTTAAAAAAAAGGGATATCAGGCTATTACGCTCGGCAATCACGACAGGCAGAGAATGTCGCTCGGACGTAGCTTCGACCAGATGAAAGCCGCTTTCGCCTTCCATTTGACAATGCCGCACGTGCCGTTTATCTACTACGGCGACGAAGTGGGAGTGAGCTACCGCAGCGATATAAAGTCCAAGGACGGCGGCTATCGGAGGACGGGCGCGCGCACTCCTATGCAGTGGAACAATTCAAAAAGCCGCGGCTTTTCGTCTGCGGACGAAAGCGGATTGTATCTGCCCGTCGAGAGCGACGAACGGCGTTCCGTCGCGGCGCAGGAGGGTGCGGAGGACTCGCTTTTAGAAACCGTGCGAAAATTAGCCGCGCTTAAACGCTCATTGAAATGTCTGAGGGCGAGCGGTTCGTACAAGCTTTTGACCTATAACCTTTCGGGTCTGCCGTATATCTACAAGCGCAAAAGCGACGCGGACGAGGTTATCGCTGTCTTTTATCCAAAAAAAGAAAAAAAGAGTTTCCGCGTAAAAAGACTTGGCGACCTTAGCGGCTATGGGGTCATAAGCGGCAATATGGAATTCAAAAACGGCAGATGCATGACCGACGGCGAGGGCTTCGCGGTGTTTTATAGGACGTTTTAGTTTTTTTAAATATACACGGTGAAAACCTTTTGCGGGCTTATCGTATGCGGATACAAGTTATAGGCGGTGAAGGCGCGTCAATTCCAGCGCATCCCGCGTAAAAATCGGTAAATTATACGGGTATGGCTACGGAAAAAGTCTGATTTAAAAAAGGTTTTATCAGTTTAACAGCGGTTCTTGTAATAATTCTCAAGGAGTTAAGTTTTTTGATTACAGTCGTTATGAATTGAAATCCCGTTAAAGATAAATATAGAATTTTTACCGAAGGAGGCAAGAGGCGGAAAGGTTATTTTTCGTATTACGGCGATACGAAAAAACCGTTCTTTTTTCCGCTTACGGCGAAAAAGGCAGCGTTCGGTTTACGTAATTGTAATTCATAACGACTATTTGCGCGCCGCGTAATTTTAAAGAGGTTTTAAGCTTATTTCAAATTTGGCGGGAATATCCGCCTTTTAACGCCGCGTCACGGTGAAAAACCAAAACGTAAATCGTTTTACCGTCGCGTTGCCGTAACCGTTTAAACCGCGCAACGCGTGTTTTAAGAGGTTTGTTCGCCGTATCCGGACGCGTCCTGTTTTAACTTATTTACGCCTTATATTAGGGAAACCCGCGTATAAACGAACGACGCGCGTTTTGGTCGGTCCTTTTTCGGCTTCCGTCAAAGCGCGGAAAATTTTATGCCGTAAGGTATTGAGTTTTGGAAAGATGTGTGATATAATATAATAGGGAGTTATTGAAATTTACGTAACGCGCCGTAAGGACGCGGCTTAAAACCTATATTTCGGGCGGTCGGGGAGTTTTATCCGTATGAATGAAAATTATGAGGATTATGTGCGGCGGGCGGCGGAGTCGGTATTTGGGAACAAAATCGGCGGAATAAAATATATCGGCGGCGGTTTTTACGCGCGCGTGTTCGAGGTCGGGCTGAGAATAAGTCCTTTTGCCGTCGTCGTGAAGTTGCATTTATTGAGCAACGCGGCGGAAAAGGAATGCCGGCAAATAGAATTTTTGAAGCGCCGGGCAAAAATTAAGATGCCGGAAATTTACGCTTTTATACAAAAGGCGGCGACGCAGGAATACGACGCTATCGTCATGGAGAAAATTCCCGGAAAGAGGATAGACAGGTGTAAGGTGATTCCCAAAAAATACAGGGCGGAGCTTGCCGCGCAGATCGTGGACAACCTTATCGGTTGGCACGCCGTGACGAACGAGACCTTCGGAGAGATAGGCGGCAGACAGTTCGCGACTTGGAAAGAATATTTGAGAGTGATAATAGACGAAATTCGGCTGTCCTTTAAGGCGTGTCAAAAGGACAATCCCGAAATTATCGCCTTATATAACGAAATAAAGACTATCGGCGCGGAGCTGGACACGGTGGTACCCGACGGCATAAAAGCCGCGCTCATTCACGGCGAATACAACACGCGCAATATTTTCAAGTCGAAAAATAAAATAACGGGCATCGTAGACCCGCTCTCGGCGGGGTTTGCCGATAGAGAATTCGCCCTGCATCAATTGGACGTTTTAAACGGCGGAAAGCTCGGGCTTTTGGATTTATATAAATCGAAAGTGAAATTGTCGGAAAATTTTGAAAAAAAATCCGCTTTTTATAAGCTTTTTTTAGAATTGAGGCATCACCTCTCCGTCCTCAGCCTCGACGAGGCGCATATATTGAAAATAAAAAAACTGATAGAGGAATACAAAAGCCTGCCGCTCGGATAAGGCTTCCGCGGCAACTGAATTTGCGTGAATTGCAAAATAAAAAGATAATAAAATCGTTAAGTTAAAGTTTTTTGGAAAGGGGCGCGGAGAAAACCCTTTGTGAATAAAAGGTTTTCCGCGCGTAACCCGCCGTTTTCAAAAAATTCAAAAGGAGACATAAAATATGTTAATGATTCCTAAACCGCGAAAAGTCGAGATTAAATCGTGCGGCGCGCTGGATTTGAGAGAACTGAAAAGCCTATGCGTATGCGGAGAATTCAAAGAAATTCCGCCGGTGATAGATCAAACGCTCTTCGCGAAAATTCACGCCGCGCCCGAGATAAACGGAAAGAGCGGTCCCGCGATGCGTATTTTGTTCGACGCGGGCGTTAAGCCGGAGGGCTATTTCATGAGGATCTCCGAGGATGGAGTGGAGATAAGGGCGGCGGACAAGAACGGCGCGCTTTACGCCGTTCAGACGCTCCGAACCGCCGCTAAGGCGGACTCGGAAAAGCCGTTATATAAGGTTGAATTCTCCGAGATTGAGGACTATCCCGACCATGCGTGGCGCGGTCTTCTGCTCGACGCGGCGAGGCATTTTTGGGATGCGGACTACATAAAAAAAATTATAGACATATTGCTTTTGCACAAGATGAATTCGTTGCATCTTCACCTGACCGACGATCAGGGCTGGCGCATCGAGATTAAGAGCTTTCCGCTTTTGACCGAGATAGGGAGTAAGCGCGGGCGGACGCATATAGGCGGTTGGGCGAACAAGCGCGATTTGGACGACGGCAAGCCTCATTCGGGCTTTTACACGCAGGAGGAGATGCGCGGCATAGTCGAATACGCGGGACTTCGCGGCGTAGCCGTGATTCCCGAAATAGATATGCCCGCGCATTTCGCGGCGGCGTTCGCGGCATACGGGCATCTCGCCTGCCGCGACAAAAAAATCGAGGTGCCGTGGTATTTCGGCGGACATTATCCGTCCTCTCGGGGAGAGAAGGATTGGAACAGAAGCGTCTGCGTAGGCAAAAAGACGACTTTCGACTTTATTTTCGCGGTCATCGACGAGATAGCCGAGTTGTTTTCCGCGCCGTATATACACATTGGTGGCGACGAGGCGCCTAAGGGAGAATGGGAGGTCTGCCCCGATTGTCAAAGGCTGATGAAGGAAAAAGGGCTGGCGGATACGAAAGAATTGCAAAGCTACTTTGTGCGCACGGTTTGCGATTATGTGAAGAGCAAGGGTAAAAAACCTATCGGCTGGAACGAGGTCCTGCAGGGCGGTAATTCGGACACGGATATGCTCGTGCAGTATTGGACGATACAAAACGACAAAAATGTCGCCGCTTTCCTGGGAAAGGGCGGAAAGGCGCTTATGACGAAGCACAAACCGCTTTATATAGATATGCCTTATTCAAAGTATTCTTTGAAATCCGTCTATAATTTTAAAACTTACGCGGGCGGAGTGAGCGAGAGCTTTGCCGGGCGCGTCGTAGGCGTCGAGACCGCGCTTTGGACGGAATGGGTGGGTAGCGTTGAAAAATTGGAGTTTCAGCTTTTTCCGCGTCTGACCGCCGTTGCGGAGGTCTGTTGGAGCAGGCAAAGAGACGATTACCGCACGGAATTTTTGCCTCGCCTTAGGGAATTCAAGGAAATTTACGATGGCTTGGGCGTGAATTACGCGCGCCCGAAAATCGCCGATCCGAAAAATCCTATAAAGAGATTGAGCGTTTTGCGCGACTTTCTCTTTAAGGATACGGAGAGAGAATTTAACGAAAACGAGCGTATAAAAAATATGTGAAAACAAAAATTTTATATGCTTTTGCAATAAAAAGACGTATGTTTTTTTGCGCGTATTTTGAAATAAAAACGGTTGCGCTTTCATGTGTTTTTTTGATAAAGAGCGTTGCAATTAATGAAAAAACAACGGTGCCTTTAAGCGTTTTTAGCAATAAAACTGCGGATTTTTATGCGCATTTTTGATGAAAAAACGACGATGTTTTTAATCGTTTTTGCAATAAAAGCGCGGGTGTTTTACGTGTTTTTATAATAAAAAAAACGTTGAAATTAACGCGTATTTTAAAAGAAAAACCTTAAATTTAACGAAAAAACGGCATAAAAACGCGGGGGAAAACAGTATTTTTTATGTGTGTTTTAGATAAAAAACAATGAAGAACGAATTTTAAAGGCGATAACGAAAAATGAATGATATAAATCCGATTTTAGCGGCGCTGATAGGCACGTTAATAGCATTTTCGGGAACCGTTGCGGGCGCGGCGTTTGTGTTTTTCACAAAAAAAGAATTGGGGAAAAAGACGCAAAAAGCCTTCTTAGGCTTCGCGTCGGGCGTTATGATCGCCGCGTCGGTATGGTCTCTGTTGCTACCCGCCGCAGAGTATGCCGTCGAAAAAGGAATACCCGAATGGCTTCCCACCTCCGTCGGCTTTTTGGCGGGCGCGGGCTTTTTGTTCGCGTTAGATAAGCTGCTTCCGCATTGGCACGTGCGCGCCGCCGCGCCCGAAGGCCTGAATAAAAATTACAAAAAAGCCACAAAGCTGCTACTGGCGATAGTGTTGCATAACGTGCCGGAGGGTATGGCGGTTGGCTTGGCGTTTGCGCTGGCCGGCGGCGACGGTTCGTCGTCGGTGAGCTTAGCCGCAGCGTTCGCACTGGCAATCGGAATTGCCGTGCAAAACTTGCCCGAGGGCGCGGTCGTGTCTCTGCCGTTCGCGGGAGAGGGATTGCCTAGGAAAAAAGCGTTCGCATATGGCGCGCTGTCCGGCATAGTCGAGCCGATAGCGGGCGTTTTGGGCGCGCTTGTCGCCGTCGCGGCGACGGCGTCTATTCCGTGGGTGCTGTCCTTTGCCGCAGGAGCGATGATATACGTCGTCGTGGACGAGCTTGTGCCTGACGCCGCGTCGGAACACTCCGACGCCGGTACGCTTGCCGCCGTGGTCGGTTTTGCGCTTATGATGGTTTTGGACACGGCACTTTCTTAGAACAAGCGGGAGAACGGAAAGTAGCGTATATTCGCGAATTTGGGTCCGCCCGCCGTGCCGGCAGGTTTTGCGCCTATGCCGGTTTTGGATAATACGGCGTTTTCTTATAAGAATTCAAAGGTATTATTCGCGGGATTAAGCCGCCCGCTTCCGTTTATGCCTGTTTTTGATACGGCGTTTTTTAATGGAGCGTGAAATTCGGCGGCGTTATTGAGGAAAATTGTATGACGGGACGGAAAATTCGGCGGAGTAAATCATAGAGCGTAATTGTTATGCGTAGCGTAAAATTTTGTGGAATTACACGGCGCGAGGTATTTGCGGGGAATTTTCGTGAAAATGAAACGACGGAAGCGGCGGGAGGAAAAAGCATCCGACGTTTTGTATAAACGCGACTGTATTGCCGCGTTGGTTATATGTTCGCTGTCCCTTGGATTGTGACTTCTCTTCCGTTTTTGTTTTGGTCGTTGCGGGGAGGGTTTGTCATAATGAGCATAAATGCCGTTATACACGGAATGACGGACGGCTTAAAAGCCGATAAAAAGAAAATTAATTTAGGATCAAAGGGTTAATTTTATTCAGCTCGTAATCGCGTAGTTTTTTTTGCTGGCGTGTTTACTGACCTAAAAGAAAAAATTAAACGCGGAATTGTATATGTAAAAAATGTTTTTTATATACATTATTTTTACTTCGTGTCAAAATCTATGCCTTGCGGATTATATAGATATATGTATAAACCGTAATTGCCCCTGCAAACTCTTTCTACGACGACGTGACCTTTAAGAGGGATATAGAGCCTAAGGGCGCGAACGACGAGCATTACAAGCGGTTGCAGGAGCAAAGGCACAACGAGCGGATGATACGGCAATGGAAGCGGGTGGAGGCGGGA
>JAISOS010000070.1 GCA_031275485.1 Clostridiales bacterium
CGCCGAAACCTCGCGCTCAATGTCCGCCCATTGCGTGTAAAATTCGTCGACCTTAGCGTTTTTCGCTTGCGTAAGATTGACGTTAGCCATTTTCGGCATCCTCCTAAGTTCTTGTCTTAAAATCCGTTCGCCCAAAAAGAAACGGCGGATTTGCATGGGATTTTCGCGGCTCTCAAAACGCTTTCCGTTAACCGACGACGGAGCCGTTTACAAAAAAACGCCGATAGGCATGCAACAGACGCGCATTTTTATAT
This sequence comes from Clostridiales bacterium, assembly GCA_031275485.1. Taxonomy (GTDB): domain Bacteria; phylum Bacillota; class Clostridia; order Christensenellales; family JAISNN01; genus JAISNN01. The sequence continues at coordinate 255 of JAISOS010000070.1, forward strand.
ATCGTAATACGAAAACGGTTCTTAAAATTTAAAATAAATAGTTTTGCGACGCGTAATCCGCCTTTCGCATTCGCGCTTTGCCGCAAAACCCGAATCCGGCGGATTGCGGTTTTTACAACCGCTTCATAACCTCGCGCGCCATCTCCTCCGGACTCATAACGTTCCCGCCGGAACGTCCGTAAAACTCCACGGGCTTCGCGCCGTTGACGGCAAGCCTGACGTCCTCGACCATCTGCCCCGAATTAAGCTCCAAGGCGATGAATTTTTTGATCTCTTTTTTTGCCGCGCAAGCCGCGTAGACCTCCGACGGGAAGGGATACAACGTAATAGGTCTTATAAGCCCCGCCTTAACGCCCTTGCCGCGCAGTATCTCCGCCGCGCTCTTGGCTATCCTCGCCGTCGTGCCGAACGCCGTAAGCGCGACCTCGGCGTCGTCCATAAGGTAGGTCTCGCACGCGGTTTCGTCTTTCAGACGCTCGTATACCGCCTTGAAGCGCCTGTTAAGCCCCTCCAAAACGTCCGCCTCAATGTACAGCGAGTTGACGACGCGCCTGTCCTTTCCGCTTTTCGTGCCGTCCGTTGCCCATTCCTTTTTGGGTATAGCGCCGACGTCAAGCATTTCGGGCAGAGTCACCGGCTCCATCATCTGACCCAATATCCCGTCGCCTAAAATCATAACGGGTATACGGTATTTTTCCGCCTTTCCGAAAGCTCCGTATACCAAATCGACCGCCTCCTGAATACTTCCCGGTCCGTAGACAAGCATTCTGTAATCGCCGTGCCCGCCGCCCTTGACCGCCTGAAAATAGTCGCCCTGAGAGGGCAGAATTCCTCCGAGTCCCGGACCTGAACGCACCATGTTGACGATGACGCAGGGCAACTCGGCGGCGGCGATATAAGAAATGCCCTCCTGTTTCAGACTGATTCCGGGACTGCTCGAGCTTGTCATAGCTCTGCCGCCCGCGCCCGCCGCTCCGTAGACCATATTAATCGCGCTAACCTCGCTTTCCGCCTGTATAAACGCGCCGCCCACCTCCGGCATCCTTCGCGACATGTATTCGGGAATTTCGTTTTGCGGGGTTATGGGATAGCCGAAAAAATAGCGGCATCCGCCCCTTACCGCCGCCTCCGCGACCGCCTCGTTTCCTTTCATAAGGACTCTCTCACCCATATATTATCTCCTCGTATTATTTCCTTTTCTTACGGCGCGTTCGCATAAAGCCCGAACGGCGCGTTTTGACGCTTATTCGCCCCTTCCCCTTCGGCATCGTTTTTCCCCCGCGCGGCGTTAAACGCCCTTGAAAGGCGCGAGAACCGCCTAAAATTTCCCCGTTTGTATGAACGCTCTCTAATTCGGATAACGCCCCGAGCCGCGCCTTAGACCTTTTTGCCCTATTTTTCAAGCCCGTTTTTTTTGCGGCGTAAAACCCGGCGGCGGGCTTATCTTTTTATAGCTATTATACTATTACGGCATAAAACGTCGAAAGGCGCGGACGCGTTAAGCCTGTCCGCACATATTTTTCAACGCGTTCAGACGGCGTCGCCGGCGTTTCGGAATCCGTCCTCGATTTATCTTTCCACCGTTATGACAACGTCGGGACACATAACCGCGCAGGCGGCGCAACCGATGCAGAGATTTTTTTCGCGCACCTCGGCGACGAAATAACCCTTTTCATTCGTCCTTTCCGACAAAGAAACTATTTTTTTCGGACAAGCGGCGACGCAAAGCGCGCAGCCCTTGCATAAACGTTCGTCAAATTCAACATTCGCCATAAAATATCTACCTCGCATCTTTATAACTCTAAAAATATCCGCTCAAAACTAAAACGTCGGGCGACGCGCCGAATGAGAACGGCTTGACGGCGCTTTTTTTGCGAAGACATGATGAAAATCCGCTTTAATAGTTCTAAAACGCTAAAGTTTTATTGAAAATGGCGCGGAAAAAGCCCTTTCTTTTGAGAAAAGACTTCTCCGCGTTTTTTAAAAAACTAAATTCTACGACGGATTATTTCTCGCGTAATAGTATACGTATTGCTGTATTATGCCGGAATCCAACGAAAAAAGCCCGATAAGCTCGCGCCGTATTTTCTTTATATCGCCGTCGCAATCTATCCCGAAATATTCCCTGGCCGATTTTTTTATCCATGTATCGACGGGAAAAACGTCGCCCTTGCCGTAGGCGAACAGCAATATGCAATCCGCCACCTTCGGCCCCACGCCCGACAGACGCATGAGACGTCTGTGCGCGTCTTCCGTAGACATACCGCTAAGTTCCGCAAGGTCAAAGCCGTCGTTTACGGCGCGCACAGTCTTGACAAGATATTCCGCTCTGTACCCCGCGCCTATGCGCTTGTAAAAATCCTCGCTAAGATCCTTCATGCCGTCCGCATCCGGAAAGGCGCGGTACCCGCCGCAATCGCGTCCGGCGGCGGCGCAAAGCCTTTCGATAATCGCCCTTATGCGCGGAATATTGTTGTTTGCGGAGATAATAAAGCTTATAACCGTCTCGAAACGATCCTGCTTGAGAAGCCGTATACCCTCCGAGTATCTCAGCGCGGCGGATATTGACGGATTGTCGGCATACCTCGCGTTAATTATATCATAATTTTTGTTTAAATCAAAATAATTTATAAAATAATCGGCGTTTTTTGTTATAATTTTTAAAATTTTTTTAGAACCGTCCGATACACCGCCGTCTTTTACGGCTTGCCCGCCGCCGATATTTTCCTTGCCGTCCGCTTTTCCGAATTGCACGTCAACGTTGCCGCTTTTCTCAAATTGCACACCGCATTCCGTAATGCCGAGCGCCGTCGCTCCGCACTCTACGCACTCCGCGGCGTTCTCTCCCGAAAGAATAAGATACCCGCCGTCCTTTTCAAAATATCTGAAAATCTGTCCCGACAGCGCGGTCTTCTTTATGTCGAAGCCGCCGCCGTAAACGGCTAAGCCGCCGTCTATTTTTCCGTATGTAAGCATTTTTTCATTTTCCGCCAAGATTATTTTTTATTTTCAACAGCCGCATTGCCGCCGCGCTTTACGTTTGACGACTTACTTCACAATTTGACAACTCGCTACATACGGCAATAACAATACAATAAAATCACAACTATATAGCGGCGTGCTACCGTCTTGAAAAATTGACACAACGCCGACACAACCCCTGCCGGAGCCGAATTATCATTACTATAATAATAGAAAAGCGTCTTATTTGTCAAATAAAACAACGCACAAACGCAAAAAACCCGCCCGCAGCGTGAGCCGTGAACGGGTATAGTTTATGTTTGTTAATGAGTTCGGGAATTAGTTTACGTTTGTTAATGAGTTACGGAATTTTACAAAAGTAATTACTTTTATAATTACAATTTGCTGATATCCGCAAACGTCACGTTTCGGCTTCGACGCGTTTCGCCTGATCTACCGCGCAGGATATTTTGACGCCGTGAAAAATTATCTATGCCGGTCTCATTATTAAAAAAATCCGTCTTTCAATACGAGTTGCAGAATTAATTGTAAGTACAATTAACTTTGTTATGGATTATACGGATGTCGTAGACGTATCAATATAAGTTTAAACCCATCAGAGTAACAAAAAATCAATTTGAACCGTTCGAACCTAAAAATGTTAATGGTGTAAAAGAGGTAAAATTATCTTTCACAATAAAAAAAGATTATTTAGAAAGTGAAAATACAATTGTAGATTCCATAATATTTACTGAACCATCTAACGCAATTGAAACCGTTTCATCAATGGTTGCTTGCCGCATTTTTTCAAAAAAAACACCCTTCTTATTTTTGATTTTAAATTTGTGCTTTTTAGTGTGAACATTTGTGATTCCAGCGTTATATTACTCGGTTTCTTTTCAGCTCTTTGTTCAATAGACAGAGTAAGGTTTAAAACATAGCCCGAAAGTCTATCGCCGTATTCATCAAACTCATCAATTTATGAACGCGGCGTATATCGGGCACAAGTAATGGTTACATAATCAAAAAAGGCACAAAAACCGCGTCGGGTAATCGAATTATACCTATATCACACAAATTATATACGGCAATAATGGGCTACGTTGAAAATATCAAAAAAGACGAGAGAATTTTTAATATTAAACGCGCTACGGCATATGCCGCAATAAA
>JAISOS010000087.1 GCA_031275485.1 Clostridiales bacterium
AACGTCCCCTTTTTCACCCCGAATAACCTTTGCTACTCTTCTTCTCGTAGTCTTTTTATGCATCCCTCATTTGTTCCCATATACTTATTTACAATATCGGTGGTTATTGAACAAGTCTAAATATAGGGGGCGCGCGCACGCCGGCTTAAAAAAGAACGGAGCCCACTTTTTTAGCGAAATGTCCGATACGCCGATATGCCGCCGTCTTTTTTAAGACGGCGTTTTCAAATTAAAAAGGGCGCGGAATAAACCTTTTATGAACAAAAGGTTTATTCCGCATAATCTTTATACTTGTTAGAAGTTTATTTATCCTTAGAATTGGACGGCCAATAGCTTTTTATGCGGTTTTTGCGTGCCGGCGCGGCGTTTTTAACGGCGCGTATTCTCACTGTATGTCGTAAAAGAATAACGCGCCGGCGCTCCGAAAGCGGCGGAAGATACCGTCGGCACGGTTTCGCAGGAGATCTGTCGTATAAAATTGCAAATTTTTTTAAAATTGCCTTTAAAACACTTGAAAAAGTTTCGCTAATCTACTATACTTTATAAAGCGAGTCTTAATTAATCGTTTATTTTTTTCGCGTCGGCGGTTTTTTAAAACGGCGGAAAACTCCGTATCAAACTCCGCGCGCGTCGGGTTTGACCGTTCATTTTTTGCGCTTTGCGCCGGACGGCTTTCGTGAAGGACGAAAAAATCCGTACGGCCGTATAAATTAAATACGGTGAGTAAACTTTCCGACTGCACGATGCGCGGCTTAAACGAACGCGGTAACGCGGTCGTAAAAGGCTTTGCGTTTTACGGTTTTTCGCTTTGACGGCGTTAAAAGGCGGGTATCCCCGTCAAGTTTGAAGCAAGTTTTAAATTTCTTTATTAAATTATACGCCGCGTAATTTAAAAATTTACCGGTATGGTAAAGCGTCCGTTCCGGTCTTAAATTATTATTATTTTTGGAGTTGGTTTTATGACGAAGACAAAAAAGATTTTATTGGTTTTTCTTACGGTAATCGCCGCCGCGTTTTCTTTGGCGGCGTGTTCGGCTCCGAAGTACGGCGAGGAGTTGCTCGCGAACGGCGGGTTCGAGAGCGTTATGGGTACGGGAGAAAACGCCGCGATCGACAACTGGATCACGGGGCGGGGCGATTCCAACATAAAAATAAAATCAGGTACGACGACAACCGTCGACGGGCACGATAAGGTGGTGAAAATGGACGGAACCACCGCGGATTATAACTATCTCTATCAAGAAGTCAAGATCAAGAAAAACGCCTATTACGCGCTGTCCGTCCGGATTTATACGGCGGCTTCGTCGAGCGAGTTGGTAACGGGTACGGGGGCTTTTATCGGCATTCTCGAGGACGATACTTTTATCTTTGAAAACGTGCTTACTAATGAAAACGGCGGGTGGCTGGAAAAGACGATATATTTCTATAATAAGGATTATTCCTCTATAAGGGTCGCGCTGAGAGTCGGCACTTCCGCGCAACCGTCGAGCATAACTTCGAGCGCTAAGCTGGAGTTCGACGACGCGTCGCTGAAAACGGTTAAAAAAGAGGAGATTCCGTCCGTCGTATTGAATTCAAGTACGCTACTCCACAGACTCGTGAAAACCTCGCCCGATTATTCGACGGGCTTCAGTATATTTTTGACGGTATTCCTCGGGGTTGCCGCCTTCGCGGCGAGCGCCGTGCTTTACGCTTTCATAAGAAAAGGATTGAAGGACAAAGACACGGGCGCGCCGCTCGGTTTTAAACGGCTGAAACCCACGCATCTCCTGCTCATAATTTTGGGCTCGGCGTTCGTGATAAGATTTTTGATAATGCAGACGGCGGGGGGGTACGACGAGGGTACCGCTCCGCACTATTTTTCGGGATTGTTCCGCCTTTTGACCGCCGAGTATCAAGATTGGGCAAGCGTTTTGCGCACCTCGTCCGGTAGTACGCAGACGCCGGGAATGCTGCTTGTTTACGCGCTGTTCGGCTGGATTTCTAATTTGTTCAACGTCGAATACGGCTCGGCGGCGGTTGACTTAGTCGCGAAAATTCCGGGCGTTATCGCCGACCTATTGGCGGCGGGATATATTTTTATATTCGCGAGGCGGTTCGTCGGCGAAAAGACCGCGTTTATCTACGGGCTTATCTACGCGCTGCTACCGCCGGTGTTTATAGCGTCGGCGGGGTGGGGCGCGGACGATTCGCTTATGGGCTTGTTTTTGATACTCGCGTTTTTCGCGTTGCTCGACAAAAAACACGCCGCCGTGTGCGTCTACGCCACGCTCGCGGTCGTATTCAACGTCAAGGCTCTTTATGTGCTACCGCTTATCGTCGTTTATTTGGGTTATATATTCTACCGCGATCCGGAGACACGCGTAAAACTCGCCGTAAGCGCCGCGCTTTGCGTTCTCGCGTTCTGGGCGGTATCCTTTCCGTTCACATCTTTCGCGGACAACCCGTTCTACGTGTTTGTGCATTATACCGCGCTTATTCAGGTAACGACGAGCGCGACGAGCGCGGTCGTGCCCGTTACGACTTACGCGACGCTCGACGCTTTCAATTTTTACGCGCTGATTAAGGGCAATTTCGCCGAATTCACCGGCTTTCAGGGCGCGCTGGATTTGGTCGTCGCGTTAGCGGTATTCGCGGGCGCGATAGTCCTCTATTTAAAGCGCAAGAACCGCGCCGATTTGATACTGCTTTCGGCGTTCACAGTGACCGCATTGTTTATGTTTACGCTTGGAATGCGGCCGTATTCGATGGTGTTCGCGCTCGCGCCGATGCTGATATACGTCCTCGTCGCGAACGAAAAGCGCGTGTTTCTAATCTTTTCAGCGTTCTCTCTGACTACCGTTCTGAATATTATGCTGTCGTTAAGCTCCGACGGGCTTATAGGCGAGACGCTCGGACCGAAAAATTATACGGTTGCGGTCGCTTCGCTTATAAATACGCCGCTGATGATCATAATGACCGTTTTAAATCTCCTTTTAACCGTTTATTTCGCATACGTCGTATACGATATAACCTATAAGGGCAGACTCAAAGACATACTGCCGCAAGGCGACGACAGCGGCGACGGCTATATTCTGACCAAAACTAAGGGCGTTCTCGGACGCTTTCTCGCGAGAAAATAACGCGCGGTCGGTTCGCGTCTTATTCGCGGCGCGGGGGCGTTGACAACCGCTCTTAAAGCCGCAAAACCGCTCGTTAAAACGAAGCGTTTACGCACCTTAATAATGAGCCTGCGTTGTTTCGGGCTCATTTGAATTTTCGCGGATTGCCGAACAGCGGAGGTTTTTGAATTTTCATTAACGGAATATCCGGCGCGGTTAAAAAACGCGCCGACGCGTTGTGAAAAGGAGGGCGGCTTAGAAAATGATAAAGCTTTGCGCGGACGAGCCGTAGCCGAAAAGCCCTTACGGGAGGTGGGATTTATGCTGTCTAAGATTCTAAGCTTCGGCTTGGACGGGGTCGTAGGCTACGAAGCGGTTTTGGAGACCGATATAAACGCCGGACTGCCCGCGATGGATATCGTGGGTTTGGTGGGACCGTCCGTGAAAGAGGCGAGGGAGCGCGTGCGTTCCGCTCTGAAAAACAGCGGCTTTCAATATCCCGTAAAGAAAATCACGGTAAACATAGCCCCCGGCGACATAAAAAAGGACGCGTCCTGCTTCGATTTGCCAATAGCGGTTGGAATTCTCGCCGCATCCGAACAGCTTGCGGGCGGGCGGTACGGCGAATACATAATTATAGGCGAGCTTTCTCTGGACGGCGGAATACGCCGCGTCAACGGCGTTATGCCTATGCTGATCTCCGCGCTCCAATCGGGCTTCAAAAAATTTATCATACCCCGCGACAACGCGAACGAAGCGTCTTTTATAGAGGGTTTGGAGATTTACGCCCTCGAAACGTTGTCCGACGTGTGCGATTTTTTGAACGGCACGGGCGGTTTCAAGCCCGTCGAGTACTGCTCCTACGGCAACGTGCTGAGGCACACGCGGGCCGATTACGACTTCGCCGACATAAAGGGACAGGCGCAGGCGAAACGTGCCGTCGAGATAGCCGTGGCGGGCGGACATAACATACTCATGATAGGACCTCCCGGCTCGGGAAAAACGTTGATTGCCAAAAGCATACCCGGAATTATGCCCTCGATGACCTTCGAGGAAGCGATAGAGGTTACGAAAATCCACAGCATAGCCGGCATACTCAATTCGGACGGCATAGTCACCGCGCGCCCTTTCCGTTCTCCGCACCACACGGCGACGACCGTCGCCCTTATCGGCGGCGGAACAAAGAGCAAACCGGGCGAAATCAGTCTGGCTCATAACGGCGTGCTGTTTTTGGACGAAATGCCCGAATACGCCCACTATACTCTGGAAACGCTCCGCCAGCCCTTAGAGGACAAAACCGTGTCCGTCGCGAGGGCTATGCGAACGGTCGTATACCCGTCGGATATAATGCTTGTCGCGAGTATGAACCCATGTCCCTGCGGTAACTTCGGCTCCAAAACGCAAAAATGTTCCTGCTCCGCGCAGGCGATTCACAGATATTTGGCGAAGCTGTCCGGTCCGCTCCTCGACCGCATCGACCTTCACGTCGAGGTGGACGGCGTTGCGTTCGAAGAGATGTACGACGGCAAAAAAGCCGAATCCTCCGAGGACGTCAAGCGTCGCGTGGAAAGGGTGCGGGCGCTACAGCTGAAACGCTTTGAAAACGATCCTGTCTATACGAATTCCGCGATGGGAAACCGCCAGCTCGCGGAGTATTGCAAGCTGGATCAAACGTCCGAAAGACTGTTGGAGGCGGCATTCAAAAGATTGCATTTAACGGCGCGCGCGCTAACGAGGATTTTAAAGGTTGCGCGCACGATAGCCGACCTTGACGGAGCGGCGGATATAAACAACGATCATTTGGCCGAGGCGATACAATACAGATCTTTGGACAGGAAATACAGGCTGATATGATATTTTTTTATAGGCTTATACGGAGAAAGCCTTTTTTGGGGAGAAAGGGTTTTCTCGCGCGTGCCCTTCCAAAAGACCTTCAACGGTATTTTTATGCGGAATGCCGCCGCTTCGCGTCGAATTTGCCGAAACGTCCTTTTGTAGCGGGCGTTCGCGGAACGGACAGGAAGCCCCGCCGTTCGACGGCTGAATAATACAAACATAAGCCGCTTATGACGCCGCCACAGTAGAAAACTGAAAAACGCTTCGCGTTTTACGGTCGCGTCGCCGCGTCCGTTTAGACTGCGTATTATGTATCTTAAAAGTTTATTCACTGTCTTATGCACGTATTATATTATTAAAATGCGAAAGTCTTTTGGAAAGAGGTGCGGGAAAGCCTTTTCCGTCAGGAAAAGGCTTCCTTTGCATAGACGCCTTTTCAATATTCTCAAAAAGGATCGCGTAAAATGAATATCGACGAGAAAAATCGTGAGGCTCTGCTGTTTTTTAACGGCATAGAGGGTATGACCCAGAAAAAAATCTGCGAGATGCTTAACGCGGCGGATTCGCCCGCCGAGATAGTCGAGAAACCCGAAAAAATCAGAGGATTGACGGATATTTTGGGCGCGCCGCTTTATCATCTTATGCTTTCGCTGAACAACGGCGATTACAAAAAGCGGCTTTATAAGGAGCTTGAGTATATAAACGCTTCGTTTATAACCTTTTTGGACTCCGAATATCCCGAAAATTTGAGAGAAATTCACGATTTTCCCATACTGCTTTATTATAGGGGCGATATAGGGCTGTTAAAGAAAAATCTTTTTTCTATAGTCGGCACAAGGCGGCCGTCGGCATACGGCAGACGCGTGACTAAGGAATTCGCGGACGAGCTTTCGCGCGCGGGCTTCGTCGTTGTCAGCGGAATGGCGCGGGGCATAGACTCCGTCGCGCACCGAACCGCTCTCGACAACGGCAAGCCTACGGTTGCGGTATGCGGTACCGGTATAGATACGGTTTATCCCGCCGAGAATCGGGAACTTGCGGCGGAAATTGCGGAAAAAGGCTTGATTATAACCGAATACAAGCCGAAAACGCCTCCTATGAATTATCATTTTCCGCATAGGAACAGGATAATCAGCGCGCTGTCGCAGTCGGTTTTGGTGACGGAGGCGGGAGAGAACAGCGGTTCGCTTATAACGGTCAATTACGCGGTCGAGCAGGGCAAGAACGTCTATATAGTTCCCGGCGGAATATATTCGCCCGAGAGCCGGGGCGCGAACAAATTTTTAAAGAAATTTCAGGGCGCGATAGTTACGGAGATAAACGACATTTTGGAGGACTGTAACCGCGAGGGAAGGAACAAGGCGGAAACGGGCATAGTTTTGGACATAGTGGAAACGCTGATTGTCGGCGAACTTTCGAAAGGCGAAAAGCATTTCGACGAGCTTTTGGAGCTGACGGGCTTGGAGGTCAGCAAGCTGAACGCCGTCCTGTCCGCACTGATTATATCGGGACAGATAGAGGATACGGGGAATAATTATTACTATGCCGTTTAGTCTTTTTTTGCGAACAGGAACGTCCGTCGATCCGGGCCTGCCGACGGCTTGTCAACACGCGCGGAATACGGAAGCCTTTCGGAATAACGCGCGGAGTAAGTTCTTTATCCCGAAAAGATTTCTCCCGCGATAAGCCTTAAAAAAGGTTTCAGCCGCATAAATTCCGCTAACTTTAAAAAAATATTTTCACATAATACGGAGCGTTTTATGAAAAAATTAGTCATTGTAGAATCGCCGTCAAAGGCAAAGACCATCGAAAAATATCTGGGCGACGAATATATAGTCGAAGCCTCGGGCGGGCATATACGCGATCTGCCCGAAAAGACGCTCGGCGTGGATATCGAGCATAATTTCAAGCCCCAATACGAGATTTACGACAAGAAAAAAGACGTCGTAAAGAAGCTCAAGGCTCTCGTCAAAAAGAGCGGCGCGGTATATCTCGCGACCGACCCCGACCGCGAGGGCGAGGCTATCTCGTGGCATTTGAAGGATATTTTGGAGGTAGAGGGGGACAACAACCGTATAGTTTTCAACGAAATTTCGAAAAAAGCCGTCAACGCCGCGATTAACAGTCCGCGCGGTATAGACATGCGTCTCGTGGACGCGCAGCAGGCGCGGCGCGTGCTGGACAGGCTTGTGGGTTACAAAATTTCGCCCGTGCTGTCCAGAAAAATCCGCTCGAAGCTTAGCGCGGGCAGGGTGCAGTCCGTAACATTGAAAATGATTGTAGACAGGGAGCGGGAAATACGCGCTTTCGTGCCCGAGGAGTATTGGAATCTTTTCGCCTTTTTATTGAAACACGGCGGATTGGACGCCAAGCCTTTTAGGGCGGCGTTCGAGGATATAAACAAGAAAAAATACACCATACCCGACAAAGCCGCGCTGGATAAAATTTTGGACGCCATAAGGGATCGTGAGTTTTACGTGGATTCCGTCAAGCGCGGCGTTTCGAAAAACCGTCCGCAGCCGCCGTTTACGACGAGTACGATGCAGCAGGACGCGTCCAAAAAGCTTTCGATGTCCTCGCCTATGTCTATGCAAATCGCGCAACAGCTCTACGAGGGCGTGGAGATAGAAGGCGAGGGACAGACCGCGCTCGTGACCTATATCAGAACGGACAGCGTACGCGTTTCGGCGGATATGCAGGCGGACACGAAAAAATTTATAATAGAAAATTACGGCGAGGATTACGCGCCGAAAAGTTACAATGTCTATACGTCCAAAAAGGGCGCGCAGGATGCGCACGAGGCGATCCGTCCGATTTCGTTAGAGCGCACGCCGCAGTCGCTCTTGAACAAGATTAACCGTAATCAATACAGACTCTACAAGCTGATATACGAGCGCTATCTCGCAAGTCAGATGACCGAGGCGGTCTATAACACTCTCAACGTCAGGATAGCCGTGCCTTCGCGGTTCGATCCGGATACGGTTTACGGCTTCAAAATCAAAGGGCGCAGTATAGTGTTCAAAGGCTTCACCGCCGTTTACGGCGACAGCGCGTTTGAGAACCAAAACGACAATAACCGCGGCGAGGACGACGCAGAGGATGCGGCGGTATTGCCGAATTTTACCGAGGGCGAAAAGCTGATTTTAAAGGATTTGAAATACGAGCAGAAATTCACGAAACCGCCTCCGCGTTATACCGACGCCACTCTCGTAAAGGCTATGGAGGAAAATGGTATCGGCAGACCGAGCACCTACGCCACGGCTATAGGCGTTTTGAGCAAGCGCGAATACACCGTTAAGGAAGAGAAATCCATACTCCCGACCACGCTGGGCGAAACCGTGTGCGATTATCTCGTCAAATATTTTTCCGACATTATGGACGTCGAGTTTACCGCGAAAATGGAGGAAGATTTGGATAAAATCGAGGACGGCGGCAGACAATGGCAGGAAATTATCGCGCAGTTCTATCCGGGTTTCTCGGATAAAGTGCAATACGCCTCGCAGAGCGGCGAGAGCGTCAAGCTCCAGCCCGAGGTGAGCGACGTGATTTGCGAAAAATGCGGCGCGCATATGGTCGTAAGGAACGGCAAATACGGCAAATTTTTGGCGTGTCCGTCATATCCCGAATGTAAAAATATAAAGCCGTATGAAAAGCCCGTGTCAAAATGTCCGAAATGCGGGTATGACGTATATAGACGCAAATCAAAAGCCGGAAAATTCTTTTACGGCTGCTCGAATTATCCCGCCTGCGACTTCATATCGTGGGATGTGCCCGCACCTTACCCCTGCCCCGAGTGCGGCAATTATATGCGCGTTTATAACGGCAAGGAAAACACGAAATATATCTGCACTAATAATCAATGCAAGCATCAGGAAATCGTAATCAAAGAACCCGAGCTTCCGGACGCCGACACGGTGGAGTAGCGATAAAAAAGCGGGGGATTTTAAAAGAAAAATTATGCGGGGGAAACCTTTTTGTTCACAAAAGGTTTCCCCCGCGTCCCTTTACAAAAAACTTTAACGTTTTATTTTAGCAATTCTTATAACCTATATCCGCAAATGGGAAGCGGCGGATTTGCGTGGGATTTTAGCGGCGGGTCTTTTGGGGAAGAGGCGCGGGGAAAAGTCTTTTCTCCCGAGAAAAGGTTTTTCCGCGCATAAGTTCAAAAAAAATAAAAAGGAGGAATTCCCGCAGTGAAAAAAAAGTCCGAGAGAAGCAAGGCTATTGACATAACGATCGGGGAGTTCGCGTCCAAGTGCGGCTTAGAAATTAAACATGGCGGCGGAAAGGATCCGCTGACGGTCAAGTCGGTAAACATAAGCCGACCGGGGTTATTGCTTGCGGACCGCGACGAATATTTTGTCGCGGAGCGTATTCAAATGCTGGGGAACGCGGAGTTGCATTATTTGGGATCTCTCGAGCGTGAAAAAAAGGCGGCGGCGATAGCGAGGCTTATGGAGCGGAATATTCCGTGCATTTTACTTGCGGGCGACCTGGAGCCGCCGCCCGAAATCGTCGAGTTTGCCGTAAAATACGGGCGTCCCGTCCTGCGTTCGCGCCGGCCTCTGTTTGAGGTTATGAACAACGTCGTTATGTATCTGAACGAGATTTTAGCCGAGCGCGAAACCGTGCACGGCGTGCTGTTGGACGTATACGGCGAGGGCGTGCTCATAATCGGCGAGAGCCATATAGGCAAGAGCGAGACGGCGCTGGAGCTTATCGATCGCGGGCATAGACTCGTCGCGGACGATATGGTACTTTTGCGCCGCGTCAAGGATAAAATAATCGGCGAAGCTCCCGACATTTTGAAATACTTTTTAGAGGTCAGAGGCGTGGGCATCGTGGACGTTCGGCATCTGTTCGGCGTGGGCGCGCTGATAGACGAATACGAGGTGGATTTCATAATCGAAATGGAGCCGTGGAAGGAGGAAACCGAATACGAAAGGCTTGGCAATCACACCACTTACCGCGCTCTTTTGGGCGTGGATATCCCGTATGTCAAGCTACCCGTCATGCCCGGGCGGAACCTGGCCATTATAGTGGAGGTCGCGACGTCCAATATGCGTATGAACAAGATGGGCTATAACGCGATGACGGAATTGGATGAAAGAACAAAAAAATTAAACAAAAGAAAACGGCGCGAAGGCGGTATTTTATAACGGGTCGCGTGGGAAATTTGCCGTCCGCGCACATAATATAGCCGTTATTAATTAATCGAGCAACCTAAACGCCGCCGCTTTCACCGTAAGCGGCAAAAAGAACCGTTTAGCCGTCTACGGTGAAAAATCAACGGGCATATTCGCGCAATTCCAATTAGGGTTTGTTTAAAAACCGTTATTTCAGTAAAATGACGATTGAAGCAACAAGTACGAAAGTAAGAAAGGAGCTATTTGACTTATTGAAGCGGGCGGCAACACGCCTAAATCGTTTGAGTTTTTGGAAGGAACATTTCCTAAAAGACGTTCCTTATAGGAGTATTTGTCGTAATTCCATGCATA
>JAISOS010000032.1 GCA_031275485.1 Clostridiales bacterium
TCCAAATACCAGCCTCCGAAATAGTTGTAGTCGAACACCTCGTCCTCCGGATTCGGCGGCAGTACGGGCTTCTCGCCGTAAGCGACGGTCTGAGCCGCGTACACCTCGCCGCCGCTTATAAATTTAAGAGTATACCGATTTATGTCGAATTTTGCGTAAAGCGTAATATGCCCGGTTACGGGCTCGCCGAAATCCCACGCGCTTTGCAACTCCGCGTCCGTAAACCAGCCTATAAACGAATATCCGGTTTCAACCGGCGTAAAAAAATTATTTAATACCGTCCAAAGCGGAACGACCGTATCGTTCGCGCCGTAGCCCTCGTAGCTCACGCCTGCGCTCCAGCGCGCGCAAAGCGTCAAATCGCCGGTTATCGCGGTATTAAAATCCCATTCGGCATCCCCGTCGAACCAACCCGAAAAGTCCGCGTTTCTTTCGGGCGTTTCGGGTTCCGCAACCGTCCGCCCGTGAACGACCCCGCTCGACGCGTACATCGCGTATTTGCCGTCCGCACCGTAATCGTAAAAGCTCACGCCGTAAATTTTGTCCCTATACGACGCGTAGAGCGTAAGCGGCGCGCTTCCGTCCGTAAGGGTATACGGAGCGTCAAGGTCCACAAGCGTTCCGTCTTCGGTCTCCCAGCCGGCTAAATACTTACCCTCCGGCGGCGTCGGAGCGATTTTCAAAGCGGGCAAAAGCGAGTCGTATTCCGCGTCCGCCGCGTCAATAGGCTCGTCCCCGTCCATAAATATCACGCGGAAACTTTTCGGAGTCCACCCCGCCCGTAAATCGAGGTCGCCCGTAATGCCGTCCGCGAAATCCCATTCCTCTCCGTTCTCGTTATACCAGCCGCCGAAGTCGTAGCCCCTGCGCGTAAAAGCTACCGCGGGCGCCGCCGCCGTTTCGTTATATTCCAGAAACTGCTGCGAACCGTACAGGGCGACGTTTCCGTCGAAAAAGGTTACGACATACTTTTTCGGCTCCCAACGCGCGTAAAGCGTCGTGTCTCTCGACACGGTACGCGAGTCAAAATCCCACTCCTTGGCAAAGCCCGCGTCCGAATACCAGCCGCCGAAAACGTAATGCTCCCTTACGGGCGTTTCGGGCTCGGCGATAAGCCGCCCTTCCCAGACGTTTTCATACAGAAAGAACACCGTGTCCGCGTCCGTCTTGAAGGTTACGGTATAAACGCTCGGCTTAAAATTATTCGCCAAAAGAAAAACCGTACCCGCGATTACTAACGACAAGGCCGTAAATATTATAAATCTTCCTTTTCCGCCTCCGACTTTGTCCATAAGCTACCCTCCGGAAAAATCTCGGGAAACCTCCATCCGATTTTCCTAATAAATAATAACATATTTTCGGCGTTAATGCAATATCTTTTCGAAAAAAAGTCATAAATATTATGTTTTGATACAATAAAGGTGTCCGCGGAGTCGGCGCGTCTGTTTTTTTATTTAAAAAGTTTTCGTCGGTTTATTTAATTAAGATTGAAGTTAAAAGAAAATGGCAAAAGGGTTATGAATGAAGCGGGCGAGGTATTGTATGCGGCGCATACGCCGCACACGGCGCTTGACGGTAAGAACGGACACAATATATCGTCGAATTGCGCGCCCGTTACGGCGGGTAAATCGTATGAGATTACGGATACGGTTTTGGTATATTGTACGTAGGAGGAGCGGCGCCGGGCGGTTTTGAAAGAGATAAAAGAATTTATCTTAAACGGCGGTAACCGCGTATTCGAAATGCCGGCGGAGGCGCGGTTATGAGCAAAATATTTAAAAACAAGAATGTTTCGAGCGTTTAAAGGGTTTCGGGTTTTAAGGTATGTGGAATTATTACGGTTTGAAGCCCGCGCCGATTAGCGTAATAAACGTATTTGCGGATAAATAAAGACGGCCGTTTTTGGCGCGGGTTTTCTACCGCCGACGCGGTTCGGTCTTTCGGGAAATTATCGGAAGCGGAGAGGAACGTATGAAAAGCTGAAAGGAGCGCGGAGGCGGCGGGCGAGGCGACGGCAAAAGGCGCGGAAGCGAAAATAAATGCGGCGGAAGCGGACGAAGCGAAAGCTGACGGCGCGGGAGGCGGAAGCCTCTACGCCGCGAATAGTTTGAAAGCGCGCCGGCAGTACGCAAAGGCTTCTTCCGCCGTTTTCCGCATAAATTCTCCCCTTGCAAAAAATCACAAATCGTAAGGCGTAACCTGATAGACGTAATAATTCATCCAGTTATAAAATATCAGATTAGCGGCGCTCGCCCATTTCATATCGACCGCGCCCGACGACAAACCTTTTCCGTAATAATTATAAGGCGGTTTTATATTCAGTCCTTTTTTTAGATCCCGCTCGTACTCGTTATTCAGCGTGTCTCTGTCGTATTCGGAATGACCCGTCAGAAAAATTTTCTTATCGTCCGTCGATTTTATGATAGAAAATCCCGCGAGCTCAGACACCGCCAAAACCTCCAAATCATTACGGCGCAAAACCGCCGCTTCGTCTATGCCGGTATGGCGCGAATGAGGGATATAGAACACGTCGTCCATACCCTTCAAAAGTCTGTCGTTAGTCATTTTTCGCGTGGGGAAAACGCCGAACATCTTTTCTTTCAGCTCGGTTTTATCTATTCCGTAATGATGGTAGAGCGCGGCCTGCGCGCCCCAGCATATATAGATTGTGCTCGTGGTTCGCGTCTGCGCAAAATCCATAATTTCCTTCAATTCGTTCCAATAGCGCACTTCCTCGAACGGTAGCGTCTCGACGGGCGCGCCCGTTATAAGCATACCGTCAAAATGACGGTTTTTCACGTCGGCAAAGCTCTTGTAGAATCTGTCCAGATGCTCCTCCGACGTGTTGCGGCTCTTATAACTGCCCGTCCTTAAAAGCGTAACGTTCACCTGGAGCGGCGTGTTGCCAAGCAACCGCAAAAGCTGCGTTTCCGCGTCGATTTTGATAGGCATCAGATTGAGCACCGCAATTTCTATCGGGCGTATATCCTGCGAGAAAGCGCGCTCGGTATGCATCACGAAAATATTCTCCCGCGTCAGGGTTTCATAAGCCGGCAGATCCCTGCTGATAATAATAGGCATAAACGAACGTCCTCCTTTCAGTGTTTTGTTTTTTATTCCGGGATTTTAATTCGAACAAGTTTTCCCCGCGCCTCTTTCCCAAAAACTTTAACGTATCCGTATCAAAATCCGCGTTTTACGGTTATAAGCGGAATTCCAATTCGTGACGGCTATATATGACAGAATCCGTCCCAAAACCCTTGCCTGCGGTTATAAGCGGCGCAATCCGTACCGTTTATTATCCCGCATTGTTTATTATACCGAGTCTCGCGTTAATCCGCAAGTTTTAGAACGGATTTAACGACGCGAATCATCCGATTTCCGAGACAGCCCGCAACATTCGGCGCGGATAAAAATCCGGCGCGCATATTGTACGCTTTCACCGCTTGATTTTATTTAACTTGCTAAATTTCCTCTCCCGAAAGTCTATTTTTTTCCGTACATTTTTCATACTGTTTTGTCGCGTTTTCCGCGTTGTTTTTACGCGTTTTTTAAGTTCGTTTTCATACGTCTTCCGTTTCGTTTTTGCGCGTTTTTTTTTGCGCTTTTATATGCTTTTTCACATTGTTTTTTACGCGTTTTTTAAGCTTATTTTCATAACGTTTTTCTCTCCGTTTTTATGTGTTTTTGTGCGTTTTTCACATTGCTTTCGCGCGTTTTCAACGCCGTTTTTGCGTTATTTCACGCATTTTTATACTGTTTTTTACGCCGTTTTTATGCGTTTTTCACATTGCTTTCACGCGTTTTCAATGTTGTTTTCGCGTATTTTTTCATTTTTTCCACATTGTTCCGGCTTGTTTTTATCGGTTTCCGATATTATTTTTGCGCCTTTTTTAAAATTATTCATACCGTTTTAGCGTCGTTTTCGGGCGTTTGCACACGTTTACGGGCCCGCCCGTTATTTCCGGCTTGTTTACTCATTCTTTCGCGCTATTACCCTTTACGGCGATAAAATTCATCAAACCGCCCGCCGCGGTTATTTCCCTGATAAACGCGGGAAAAGGCGGCACGGCATAGCTTCCGCCCGTCGTTTCGTTTATGATAACGCCTTTGACAAAATCGACGGACACCGAGTCGCCTCCCCGAATATTTTCCGCCGCCTCCGCAGATTCGATGATGGGCAGCCCGATATTGATAGAATTTCTGTAAAAAATTCTCGCGAAAGTCTTAGCTATCACACAAGCGACGCCGCTCGCCTTAATGGCTATCGGCGCATGCTCCCGGCTACTCCCGCAACCGAAATTTTCGCCCGCGACAATAATATCGCCCGCCTTAACATTTTTTACGAAATCCTTATCGATGTCCTCCATACAATGCGCCGCCAACGCCTCGCGGTCGGATGTATTCAAATACCTCGCCGGAATAATTGCATCCGTGTCCACGTTATTCCCGTACTTATGCGCGAAACCCTTTGCTTCCATAATGCGTTAAGTCCTCCGTTTATTTGTTTTTAGACCGTATTTTTATTTTTGGGAGTTCTAATAAATTCGTGATGATTTTGTCCCGTCCGTATCACGTTTTTATCGCGAAAATTTAGAACCCGCTTATTTTTTTACTCGTTATAATACCGCGTCTCCGGGACGTGTTTTTCTTTTTTTCGCCGCGTTTTAGCCGCACATTTTACGTTTTTCACGCGGTATAATAACCCTTTTCAACCCGTGCTCTTCCGTTTCCCTCCGCGTCTTTAAACCGCATTTCTCAAACGGTACAAAATCCGTTTCAAGCCGCGCTTTTCCGCGTTTCTATGAGATAAAGCAATGCCGAAAAACACGGGTGCGACGCTTTGCTTCACATAAAATTACGCCGCGCCTGATACCTAAGCTGTCCTGAAATGCGCGCGGGAGAGGGGGCTTTTGTTCGCGAAAGGCTTTCCTATCATAAATCCCTCCTTAACAAAAAAATCTCCTATTTCCCGTTATATATCTTGCCCGCAACCGCGCTCATTGCCGCTACGTAAGGCGAGGCGAGGTAGACCTCGGATTGGGTATGCCCCATTCTGCCCACAAAGTTTCTATTGGTTGTCGAGACCGCGCGCTCGCCCGCCGCGAGTACGCCCATATGCCCGCCGATACAAGGTCCGCAGGTCGGCGTGGAAACAACCGCGCCCGCGTTGACGAATATATCTATCAAACCCTCGCGCAGCGCTTCAAGATACACCGCGTTTGTCGCCGGAATAATAATCGCGCGCACGCCCTCGCTTACGCGTTTGCCGGACAGCGCCTCGGCGGCGGCGCGCATATCGCTTATGTGCCCGTTGGTGCAGCTGCCTATCACAACCTGGTCTATTTTGATATCTCCTATCTCGTCTATGGTTTTCGTGTTTTCGGGAAGATGCGGAAAGGCGACGGTAGGTCTCAGCGCGCCTAAGTCAATCTCATATACCGCGTCGTAAACCGCGTCGCCGTCCGCCTCGTATACGACGGGCCGCCTGTCCGTTCTACCCTTGACGTAATCGAGCGTGATTTCGTCTACCGGAAAGATTCCGTTCTTCGCGCCCGCCTCGATCGCCATATTCGCGATCGTGAATCTGTCGTCTATACCCAAATATTTTATGCCGCCGCCCGTAAACTCCATAGACTTATACAGCGCGCCGTCCACGCCGATTTTGCCTATTATGTGCAGAATTATATCCTTGCCAGAAACGTGCGCGGCGGGCTTATTTTTCAGTATGAATTTTATCGCGGACGGAATCTTGAACCACGCCTCGCCCGACGCCATGCCGGCGGCTATGTCCGTGCTACCCATGCCCGTCGAAAACGCGCCAAGCGCGCCGTAGGTGCAGGTGTGACTGTCCGCGCCTATGACCAGATCGCCCGGTATTACAAGCCCCGCCTCCGGCAACAGCGCGTGTTCTATGCCCATTTTGCCCACGTCGAAAAAATGCTTTATACCGTGTTTTTTCGCGAAAGCGCGCACGCATTTGCACTGCTCCGCCGCCTTTATGTCCTTATTCGGCGTGAAATGGTCCATTACGAGCGCGATTTTGTCCTCGTATCCGTCCGCAACGGACGCACCCGCCCCGTAAAACTCGTTTATCGAAACGGGCGCGGTTATGTCGTTGGCAAGAATCAAGTCCAGTTTCGCGTTCACAAGCCGCCCCGCCTCCACCCTTTCTAACCCCGCGTGCGCCGCGAGTATCTTTTGAGACATCGTCATAGTTTTTTCCTCCTCGTTTTTTGGGTGAGATATATTATATATATTTATTTGTTTATTTGTGCGGGGAAACCTTTTGTGAACAAAGGGTTTCCCCGCGCCCCTTCCAAAAAACTTCAATATTTTTTTATTACGCGAATTTTTTTGTAAACGCCCGGCGCTTTGCCGTCGCAACTTTTCACTCGACGCATAAAGCATTTTTTAATAGTCTTCTTTTTTTCGTCACTCCTCAAACCGAATATATGCCGGAGGTACGGAAATGCCGGCCCGTTCAAACGCGGTTTTTGCCGAACGCGGCAGTTCGACGCAAAAATCGACGCGATTGACACGTTTATAATCGAACCGCGGCATACCGCAAATTATACCGTCGATTACTCCGTTTTTAATTATCATTTTATACGAGCGACTCGGCTCCTGTCATAGCCGCCGTCGGAATAAAGAATATATTCCGTACCGCCTTTCGTCTTACGCCTGAACGCGTCCGTAGCGGCGTCAAGCTTCCAGAAGCTGTGACCGTACCGTTTTTTTTTAGAGTTTTTTTACCCCGCCCGTCCTTACGGTAAACCAATTTTCCCCGCCTATGCCGTATACAATTTTTTGCCTGTAAAAGTAATATATCTCGCTCCCGTTTACACCGTTTGCGTATTTTGCCGTGCATATGCCGCAACTTTTTATTAGCTTAATCGATAAATAAATAATACCGCCGATTGCCAATATACCGAAAAATATCAATAAGGCGATCGGCGAAACCGGAAATTCACCGCCGTTCATTATCCGGTTAAGCGGAACCGCGTAGGGGATAAGCCCGCCCGATAAAAAGATGCCGGCTATCGCGATATTCCAATACCAAAACCGCATACGATAGATAATTTCCGCATTTTTAACCTCGCCGTAATTAACCCTCCGCCGCATCCCTTAAAATAACGTCGTTTTTACAAAAATCCTTTTCCATAACAGCGATTCTTTTTCACCTATACGCCGTCCTCGTATCAATTTTTTTTAATATCGAAGTTTTTTGGAAAGGAGCGCGGGGAAAGCCTTTTGTTCACAAAAGGCTTTCCCCGCCCGTTCACTCCAACAGTTTATTCACGGCGTCAACGTAGGCTAAAATGCCGCTCTCTATGACGTCGGTCGAGACGCCGCGTCCTATGACGGACGCGCCGTTTTCAAGGGAGAGTCTGACATAGCTTTCGCCGAGCGCCTCCTTGCCTTCCGTGACGGACTGCACGCCGTAATCCGAAAGCATAAAATTCCTGCCGACGATTTTGTCCACGGCGCGGAAAGCGCCGTCGATAGGTCCGTCGCCGTCCTGTATTTCGGTTTTTATTTCGTTGTCGCCGCAACGTATTGAGACGGCGGCGTAGGCGTTTCCCTTTTTGCAATTTATTACGAAATTTTCAAGCGTATATTTGAGATTTTTTTCGAGGCTTTTGTTGGATAGGAGCGCCTCTATATCGCGGTTCGAAACGCTCTTTTTCACGTCGCATAACCGCTTGAATTCGTCGAACAATTCCTGCAACCTTTCGCCGTTTATATCGCGGTAGCCCATCTCTTTCAGGTGTTCGTAAAAAGCGTGCTTGCCGCTGTGCTTGCCGAGAACGATTTTGTTTTCGGGTATGCCGACGGACTCGGGCGAGAGAATCTCGTAGGTCTCCTTTTTCGCGAGTACGCCGTGCTGATGTATGCCCGCCTCGTGCGCGAAAGCGTTGCCGCCCACGATAGGCTTAGTCGGGTGTATATTGACGCCGATTATATTGGAAACCAGCTTGCAGGTTTTGTAGATTTCCTTCGTATTTACGCGCGTTTCGGCATTGTAGAGATACGGGCGCGTGTTTATGCCCATGACGATCTCCTCGAGCGAGGCGTTGCCCGCGCGCTCCCCTATGCCGTTCACCGTGCACTCCACCTGCGTGATTCCCGCCTCCACCATAGCCAGCGAATTCGCGACGGCAAGTCCCAGGTCGTTGTGATTATGCGCCGACAAATCGACTTTGTCCGCGCCTTTAACGTTTTCTTTTACAAACCTGGCGAGGTCGTACATCTCGCCGGGCGTGCAATAGCCCACGGTGTCGGGCATATTAATGACCGTCGCGCCCGCCTTAACCGCCGCCTCGAACGCTTTTTTCAGAAACCCTCTGTCGCTGCGGCTCGCGTCCTCGGCGGAAAATTCCACGTCAAAAACCTTGCTCTTCGCGTATTTGACGCTCTCGGCTATGCGCGACAAAACCTCGTCCTCCGTCATTTTCAGCTTGTACTGCATATGCAGAGGACTGGTCGCCAAAAAGATGTGTATTCTTGGCGCGGCGGCGTCCTTTATCGCCTCGTAAGCCTTGTCGACGTCGGCGGCAAGCGCGCGCGCGAGGCTCGCCACGCGGCAGTTTTTAATCCTTTGAGCGATCGTTCTGACCGAATCGAAATCGCCGGGCGAGGACGCGGCAAAGCCCGCCTCGATTATGTCCGCGCCCAGACGTTCGAGTTGCAACGCAAGCTCTATCTTTTCGTTTATGTGCATACTGCACCCCGGCGACTGCTCGCCGTCTCTTAAAGTCGTATCAAAAATCTTAATTTGCCGAAAAGCCATAGGTTTTTTCCTCCCTCTTTTATGTCTCCGCTCCGAAATAACCGATCTTATTATCGAAAAACCGTCGTTTTTTATTACTTATTTATTAGTATAAATACCGCTCGCGGCGCATTGAAAAACCGCCGTTTTCCGCGTCTTATTTTTTTTATTAGAAATATTATTCAAAATTTATCGGACAAACGCGTTTTCCGCGCCTTATTTTTCCGTCCGAATATCAATCTCGATTTATCGAAAAACTCTCCGTTTGTACACCGCCGCGTCCAGTCGCCGTATAAAAAAATCTCAAAGCCCCGAAAGACTTTGAGACGGAAAATAAATACCGCGGTACCACTCAAATTGCGCCGCCGTATGCGAACCGAATTCGGAAAGCGCGCGCCTCTTGTTTACCTTATTTACGCAAAGGTTTAAAGCGGTTCGGTCTAATAAGCCTTATGATTTCGATACCTCCAAACGACAGTTTAGAGGAACTCCGTCAATCATAAAACCGTTCTTCAAACGGCATCAACAGGTGAGAAAATCTGTTTCAAGCGCCTTTATAAAAATATATCGTTGATATTATACTAAAAAAAAATCACCTTGTCAACCGATTTAAGGCGCATATTTTCATAATGCCGTTAATTTGCGTTATTTCCGCATACGGACGCGTTACGATTTGCCGCCGCGCATACCGTACCGCAGCCTTTCGCGCCGCCGTAAGCGCGGTCATTAAGATCCGTCGGAACGCCGCCGCAAACGCAAGCGCCGGAGCGCGGCACTGGCGCCTTTCTGAACGACATATTCAAAGCGTCGAATATAAGCAACCGCCCCGTCAAAAGCGAGCCGATTTTCAGCAGATATTTTATCGCTTCGGCGGCCTGAACCGCGCCGATTATGCCGGGCACGACTCCCAAAACGCCCGCCTCTCTGCAATTCGGAACCGCGCCGTCCTTCGGCGGTTCCGGAAAAACACAGCGAAAACAAGGCGAGCCCGGAACATACGTCATGGTTTGACCGGAAAACTGTATTACTCCCGCATGCGAAAAAGGCTTGCCCGCGGCGACGCAGACGTCGTTTATCAGGTACTTCGCGGGGAAATTGTCCGTTCCGTCTATGACAAAATCGTACTCCTTTATGATTTCGGCGGCGTTTTCCGTCCCGATGACGGCGTTAATCGCGGCGATCCGAATTTCGGGATTTAAGGCTTTCAGCGTTTCCCTCGCGGATTCGGCTTTCGGCTTGCCGATTACGTCCGCGGAGTGTATGATTTGCCTCTGCAAATTGGACAGCTCCACCGCGTCGCCGTCCGCAATCCCTATTACGCCAACGCCCGCCGCCGCGAGATACATAGCCGCCGCCGACCCCAAACCGCCCGCGCCGATTATCAAAACGCGCCCCTTACTCAGCTTGAGTTGTCCCGCGACGCCGACCTCCTTTAAAAGAATATTTCTGGAATACCTCTCCGCCGCTTCCTGAGTAAACATACCCCCATTCCCTCCTTTCAAGGATATTTAGAGTTCCGTAATTCAACCTCGCGTGAAAACCGAACGGGAACGCGCAAAAAAGTACCGTTTTACATTAATTTCGCCGACGCCCTGCCGTTTGCCGCAAAACGGAAATTTTCGCGCTCGCGCAAGTTTAACGCAAGCCAAGCGTTGTTTTCCCGATCCGGAATTTCCCGCGATCATAACGCCGTTTCCATTATAATAAACTCTGCTATCGCGATAAACCGTATATCCTTCGTTTTCCAATATTCCGGCCGCCTTACGCCCGCTCCCGAAGTTTCAACCGTCCCGAAAAAACGCAGGCTCCGACGCCGACTCAATCCGGCCGTGTACGCTCAAAAAACGGCGGCGCTTTCCGTTCGTTCGCGCCGTCTTTGTCCCTTTTATAGGGAGACTAAACGCCCCGCGCCGTTTTGTCTTTCCGTTAAAGCATCCGACGCCCGTCTTTATTATTAGCCGCATAATTCGTAGAAAGTTTTTGAAAACGGGCGCCGGGGAAAACCTTTTTTCAAGAAGGCTTCCTCCGCGTATTTTTTAATTAATATTTAATAATATTTTGCAAAAAAACGCCCTCTAAATCTCCTTTATTTGTCTTTCCGTATCGCGTTTTATATCGCGTTCTTTTATGCTGCGCCTTTTGTCGTGCAACTCCTTGCCTTTGCAAAGCCCTATCTCGATTTTCACGAGCGCGTCCTTGAAATAAAGTCTGAGCGGTATAATCGTATAGCCCTTTTGCTCGGCTTTGCCTCTCAGGACGTTGATTTCGCGCTTATTCAGAAGCAAAATCCGTTCTCGGCGCGGATCGGGATTGAAATAACCGCCCTTGTCGTACGGCGCGATGTGAACGTTGATAAGCCGCGCCGCTGTACCCTTAACGAATACGAAGCCGTCCTTTAAATTCACGCTCCCCCGCCTTATCGATTTGACCTCGCTCCCCGCAAGCATAACGCCCGCCTCGAAGGTCTCCTCGACGAAGTATTCGTGGTAAGCTTTTTTATTCACCGCCACGGTTTTTTCCATAAATCCCCCCGCATTGTTTTTGTTTTTTCATTAGACCTCTTTCTAAACCGCACCGCAGGTATCCTTTGCCGCTTCCGGCGCGCCGCCGCGGTATCTTTTCCCGGCAGGCGCGGGAGAATGCGCGCCTTTAAAAACGCGGCGGCGCACGAGAAAACTATTTGCCGTCGCGCTTCGAAAGAGGTTTATATTTGCCGATGTAAAAATTATAATAAATTTTCACGAACACCCCGTTTGCCGCCGTCGCGGGCTTTATCGTTACGCCCGTGAGGTTTATATTTGCCGATGTAAAAATTATAATAAATTTTCACGAACACCCCGTTTGCCGCCGTCACGGGCTTTATCGTTACGCCCGTAACGACGCCGTTCGCGAGGTTTCCCTTAGCGGCTATACCGCTCGCCTTAAAAAAGCCCGCGAAACCCCGCGCCAAAGCTATGACCGCGCAAAAAATACAATCTCAAAAACCGTCTCCGCGAGTCGCCCCGCGTAACCCATAGCGCTAAAAACGGTAAAAATAACAAGCGAGCGAGCGGAAACAATAACAAGCGAGTAAAACGCAATCGATAAATACGCGCTCCGTCTTGCGAGTAGTCCGTTTTCGGCTATTCTCCTACTCATACCGCCTCCCTAAAAAGCGCGCCGGATACGGCGGAGCTTGCATTCCGCAATTTATATTTCTCATATTCCGCAGTATTATATTTTATCTCCCGCGCAAACGCGCCGTATCGGGCAAAAATTATATCTCGCGATATGCGGCGCATCATCATACGCCCGTATATAAAAAAAACACGCGTCCGCATGTTTTTTTTCGTCAAACCTGTAGTTTCCGCATACGACGCAAGTTATTCCGCGTCCGTACCGCCGTAAAAGCCTCCGCGATCGCGCGCAAGCGTGTCGCCACAGGCGATAACGGCGTTACGCGGGAAAAAACCTATCTCTGCCTGTTGCCGCCGTAAGAGCCGCCGCCGCCGTTGCGTAAAGCCTTTTTAGCCTTTCTGCAAGCCGCGCATCTCTGAGGCTCGTTCTCAAAACCTTTTTCTTTGTAAAAAGCCTGCTCGTTTTCTGTGAAAACAAATTCCGCGCCGCAATCTTTACACTTCAAAACCTTGTCTGCCACGTTTTTTCCCTCCCTATAAAAATTGACGGATCTTTTAATTATTTACTTATTGGTCTTTTTTAAGAGAATGAATCTTTTATAGAGAGATAAGGCAAATTATATTATCCATAATCTAATATAGCATAAATAAAACGCTCTGTCAAGCGTTTTTAATAAAAAAAAGCCGTTTGCGTAAAAATTTTTGAAAGGTTTATAAAAAAATTCGGAGGTTCTAAATTTTCGCGATAAAAACTGGATACGGGCGGGACAAAATCATCGCGGATTTTTAGAACTCTCAAAAATTCATTAAGTTTTTTGGAAAGGGTCGCCGAACAAAGCTTTTTTCTAAAAAGCTTTCCTTTCAAAAATTAAAATCTAAATATTAATAAGCGCGATATGCGCGAACGGAAAATTCGGAGAACAAAACCGCCGAAAGGCACGACGTTTCTTTACGTAATCATATCGTTGAAGTTCTTCGGAAAGGGGCGCGGGAAAAACCTTTCCCGAACAAAAAAATTCCCCCCCGCGTATCTTTAAAAAAATAATTAAAAGACAAAACTCACTCCGCGGAAATAAAATAATAGTAATGCGGCTGTCCGCCGTTCGCGGAGACGATTTCAAGATTCGGGAAAGCCTCGCGTAGCCGCTCCGCGTGGGCGGCGGCGACGCCGTCGCCGAGACCGTTGCCGTAGAACAAGGTTACGACCTCGGAGCTTTCGTCTATAATTTTCTCGACGGTTTTTTTGAGCACGGCGGATATATCGCTCGCGTCTCTCGCGACTATGCCGCCCTCAGTCATGCCGATAATATCGCGCTCTTTGAGCTTAAAGCCGTTCATAACGGTATTCCTGACGGCGTAAGTAATCTGTCCCGTCCTGATTTTTTTCATAGCGCGCGTCATATTGTCCGCGTTTTCTTCCGCCGACAAATCGGGCGAAAAAACCACAAGCGCGGCGAGTCCCTCGGATATATTGGTAGTAGGCACGACCACGACGTTTTTTTCGACGAGCTCTCTCGAATGCTCGGCGGCGAGAATGACGTTTTTATTATCGGGCAGGATTATCACGCTCTCGGCGTTTACGGAGTTTACGGCGTTGACAAAATCCGTAACGCTCGGGTTCATCGTCTGACCGCCCTCTATCACGCGGTCCGCGCCGTAGTCTTTGAATACGGCTTCCAAGCCCGCTCCGCTCAGTACGGCAACTATCCCTAGCGGTTTTCTCTCGGCGGCGAGCTTCTCTTTCAGCGCGCGGTTTTGCTGAAGCATATTTTCAATTTTGATTTTGTCGATCTCGCCGAGTTTCAGAGCGTAAGACAACGCTTGGTCGGGAGTATTCGTGTGAACGTGAACCTTTACCAGGTAGAGGTCGCCTATGACGATTACGCTGTCGCCTATCTCGCAGAGCGCGTCGCGGAATTTATCTATATCCGACTCGGTTGTTTTGGGCAGGAGATTCGTCACGAAAAACTCCGTGCAATAGGCAAAAGTGATGTCGTCAAGATCGTGAATGTCCGCGTAAGGCGCGTCGGCGTCCTCGCTTTTTGAACGCTCGCCTTCGGACATTACGGGGATTTCTATGCCCGCGAGGACGTTATAAAAGCCGCGCAGTACATAAATCAGACCCTTGCCGCCCGAATCGACGACGCCCGCCTTTTTCAAAACGGGCAACATTTCGGGCGTTTCTTTCAGAACCGCCTCGGCTTTTTCAAGAATTTTCGGCAAAAACGTGAGAAAATCGGCGTTTTTTGCCGACGCGCCAGCGGCGTATTCCGCAGTCATGCGTATTACCGTCAGAATAGTGCCTTCTTTGGGCTTGGTTACCGCGCCGTAGGCGATTTCGGCGCCCCGCTTCAAAGCGGCGGAAAAGACCTTTACGGTCAGCTCCTCGGCTTTTATGACGACCTCGCAGAAGCCTTTTAGTATTTGAGAGAGAATGACGCCCGAATTGCCGCGCGCGCCTTTGAGAGAACCCTTCGAAACGGCTTGCGCGAGGCTTATCAGGTCGTCGTCCGCCGCGCCGTCCAATTCCATTACCGCCGCCTGCATGGTGAGCAACATATTCGTACCCGTGTCGCCGTCGGGTACGGGAAATACGTTCAGCGCGTCCACGGTCTCTTTGTTGTTGGCGAGCATACGCATGCCGCCGCTTATCATATCCCTGAATAATTTCGCGTCTATTATATTCAACATATTTTTCGTAATCTCCGATCGTACAGCCCTATGAAGCGGACGGCGGTTCGACAAGACCCGTTTGGGCGGGCGCGTTTCCGAACCGCGCCGTTCGCGTATAGACGGCAATTCTCATTTTGGCCGGCTCTTTCAAGAACCCGCGCGCATAAACGAAAACGTTTTTTTATATCTTATAACCGAGAATATTTATATCCACCGATTTTACTCTCATTCCCGTGAATTTTTCCACATGATAAATTACCGCCTTTCTAAGCGATTCCTTTACCGCGTCGACGTTTATATCGCGGCTCAGTATAACGTTTACGCTCAAAAAAGCCCTGTTGTCCAAGGTAATTACCTTGACGCCCCTGCCGTATTTTTTCTTATTAAACAAATCCGCTATGATGTCGCTGAAACGGTTGGATATAAGCTCCGCCACGCCGTAGCATTCCGAAGCGGCATATGCCGCCACCATCGCGACGGCGTCGTCGGATATGGTAATTCTGCCGTAAATATTCGACGTCGCCAAAGCCATACTTTCTCTCCTTTAAAAACCGTTTTCAAGCGGAACGCGCCCGTCCCTTAAATATTAATGCCGCCGCCGAAAAAGAAATACGGCTCTTTTAACGCGGCGTAAATTCAAAACGGCGTTATTCCGCGTAGCCGGAAAATTTGCCGAAACTTCCGTCATTTTTTCATGAGCGTATAGGGAGAACGCTTATGTCCCTCGCCCGCCGCCAACGCAAGGCACGTAAATTTAAAGCGACATTATACGGTAAAACCCCCAATTTACGAAGAAACTTCGAGCGTTTTTCCATAAGCGGTATAATCTGCAACGTTATCCGGTGCCGTCAGATTTATACCGAAACTTCGAGCGTCTTTTTGTAAGCGGCATAACTCCGGCGTTACCCAGCGCAGTCGGGAAATTATGCCGCAAACATTATATCACGCCGAACAAAAAAATGCAACAAAAAACCGTAAAAAACGCCGGATCTCTACGGAAAGGGGCGCGGACGGAGCTTTTTTCACAAGAAAAGGCTCCGCCCGCATCATAAACTTAAAAAAATAAAAAACCTTTCCGTCCTACAAAATTTCTTTTCTATCGGAAATAGCTCTCGAAAGGGTCATCGCGTCGGCGTATTCTATCTCCGCGCCTACGGGCAGACCGTGCGCGATACGCGAGGTTTTGACTCCGAACGGTTTTATGAGTTTGGCTATATACATAGCGGTCGCTTCGCCCAAAAGATCGGGATTGGTGGCTATTATCACCTCTTTCGCGCCGTCCAGCCGCCGTAGCAATCCGCTTATACGGATTTCGTTCGGACCTACGTTATTACTCGGGTCGAGCACACCGTGCAAAATATGGTATACGCCCGTATAGTCGCCTATTTTTTCAATCGCGGCGACGTCCTTCGGCTCTTTAACCACGAGTATGACCGAATGGTCTCGCCGCCTGCAAATTTCGCACTCGTCCGCGTCGGTAAAATTTCCGCATACCCTGCACAGCCCGATTTTTTCTTTCACTTCCAAAATAGCCGCGGCAAACCCCGCGGCGTCGTCCGCGCTCATATTTATTACGGCGTAAGCGTATCTGGCGGCGGTTTTTCTCCCCACGCCGGGCAGACTTGAAAAATACCCCGTCAGCTTTGCGACACTGTCAATTTCTCTCAAAATAATTCACCCAAAACCGCGTAAGCGGCGTTTTTATACCGCGCAAATTTATTTGCGTCCGTCCGGCGGAACGGCGTTCCTGATTTTATACGAAAACGTCCTAAAACAAACCGCCCATACCGCCCGCAAGAGGACCCATAAGCCGTTCCGCTTCCTCGTCCGCGAGCTTATACGCGTCGTTAACGGCGGCGATAATCAAGTCCTCGAGCATTTCGACGTCGTTCGGATCCACGACTTCGGGCTTAATTTTAACGGACAACAGCCGTTTTTTTCCGGTCATGGTAACCTCTACAAGCCCGCCTCCCGACTCCGCGGCTATCTCCGTATCCTCCAACTCTTCTTGAGCCTTTTGCATATCCTCTTGCATTTTTTGAGCCTGTTTCATGAGCTGCTGCATATTGCCGCCCCCGAAGCCTCCGAATTTCGGCATAAATTGTATACCTCCGATTTTTATTTTATAATCACGCTTAATACCGCCGATTTTTTTTCGTTTTAAGCCGTAGGCTTTACCGCCTAAAATCTCAGTTTTTTATTTCGTAATCCGCGTTGTTTTTTCATTTCATAATCACGTTCACGCCTCTAAAAAGCTCTTTCAATCTCTCGGCTTCACCCGACGGATTCGCGCCGCCGTCCGTTCTTAAAACCGGCTTAAATCTCAGATCGGCAATTTCGCTCAATATACCCTGCGCCGTCTTTATATTCGCGTCGAAACAAAAGCAATCGAAGTCGGCGGCGTCCGTGAAATAGACTTTCAAATATTCCCCCTCTATTTCCGCCTCGTACACGCTGTTAAAAGACGTAAAAAGCTGAAAATAACCGCGCTGCCGCAACGCTTTAACCGTATTCCCCAAAACCGACCGCGCATCCGCCGCCGTAAATTTCCGCGTCTCCGCGCTTCCGTTTTTCCGCGCGCCCGCGACGCCGTTTTCTACGTTTTCGCGCGCCTCGGCGACGCCGTTTTCGCTCCCGCTTCGCGTTTCCGTCCCTTTCCCTTTATTTTCAGCGTCGTTTTTTCGCGCTTCCGTATCGCCGTTTCCCGCGTTTTTTCGCGTTTCCGCACCGCCGTCTTCGCTTCCGCTCCGCGTCCTTATTCCTCCGCCCTCATTCCCGTTTTTTTTTATTTCCGCGCCGCCGCCGTCCAATCTGTTTTCCAAGTTTTTCAGCCTTATCAAAAGCCCCGTTTCGTCCAGCTCCGAAAGACTGTCCGCCGCCCGTATCACGGCGGCTTCCAAAAGCGCGGCGGGATTTGCGGAATATCTCATATCGGCTTCCAGCCTCACAAAAATTTCGAACGCTCGGTACAGTAGCCTCGCGTCGTACCTGTCCGCCGCCGGTTTCAGCGCGGCGTAAAGCTCCTTCGGCAGACCGCGCGCGCCGATTTCGCCCGCGGTTTTTATAAATATCAGATTCTTGAACAACTCGCAAAACTCGCGTCTCAGTATATTGACGTTAGAATTAATTTTAAGCAACCGTTCCGCTTCTATAAGCGCGCCCTTTACGTCGCCCGACAGGACGCTCTCCGCGAGAGGAATATACGCGTCGGGCGGGCTGACCATAAGCGAGTCGAGAACGTCCTTGTATTTGATAAAACCGTCCGAATAGGCGAGCGCGATATCCGCGTACGAGAGCGCGTCGCGGACGCTTCCTTCGCCGAGTTTCGCGAGCATATCCACGGCCGGTTTCTCGTATTTCAAGCCCAGCTCGCCCAATATCGCCTCTATCCGTCCCGCGATTATATCGGCCGGTACCAGCCGAAAATCGAAACGCATACAACGCGAAAGCACGGTTTGCGGAACCTTATGTATCTCCGTCGTCGCGAGTATAAAAATCGTATGACGCGGCGGCTCCTCGAGCGTTTTCAGAAGGGCGTTAAAGGCGTTTATCGACAGCATATGCACCTCGTCGATAATGTAGACCTTATACCTCGATCCGACGGGAGGGAAATTGCTGTTGTCTCTTATAGCCCGTATTTCGTCCACGCCGTTATTGCTTGCGCCGTCCAGCTCCAAAACGTCTATGCTTTCCGCGCCGCCCGAGCACGCCGCGCACACGCCGCAGGGCGAACCGTCCGCAGGATTCAGGCAATTGACCGCCCGAGCGAAAATTTTCGCCGTAGAGGTCTTTCCCGTGCCCCTCGTGCCCGTGAAAATGTAGGCGTGGCTGATATTCCCCGTCTTAATTTGGTTGACAAGCGTCCGCACAATATGATCCTGCCCCACCACGTCGCCGAATTTGAGCGGCCGAAAATTTCTGTACAACGAAACCGACATAATTTTTCCTTTTCGATCCCCGACTACGCATTGCGCGGCATACCGCAAAACGGCAAAATTTGCAACGTCTTTTCGAATCGGTATTCACAACACGGATACCGATTTCGTTTATAAGCATGCTTCGCAATATACGATTTTTATGTTATTCTTTTATTTTTTTATCCAAACATACATACGTTTATTAAGTCTATGTTACTCATAACCCGTTGCCGCGCAACCGTTCGTATGCTATAATACAAATCGGAGATTATTATGATTGCGAAACAATTCGGATCGCGCGCCCGTCGCGTAAAAAAAATCGGACTCGACCGAGAAAAATTCGCATTGAGAACAGATACGGCCAGGACGCGCCGCGCGTCCGCGAAATCCGGAAAGCGCGGCGTTTCCGTTGTCAATATCAAAAAACCGCGGACGGATTTAATTTATGCCGCCGTCCGAATTTTTTCAAGGAGAGTTTTTAACAATGCCGCCCGAATTCAAAACCGGAATCGTCGCCGTTTCCGCCGAAACCGCAACCGCCGACATATTCTGATTTCCGTCGCGGAGTATTACCGAAAGCGCGCCGACAAAAGAATCGCCGAACCGATATCGGACGCCGTAATCCGCGCTTTCGGGCAACGCTCCGCTCCGCGCTATATCCCGCGCGCGCATCTCGAAAAAACAAAACCTGCGGATTTTTAATCGGGGAACGTTCGCGCTTTGTGCGAACGGCGCGTTCCGGCGTTTATTTACCCTTTTCGGCGCGTCATTTCCCCGCAGTGCCGTTAAACGCCCCGAAAGGCAACTGAAACCGCTTAAAATTCTCCCTTTTCCGTTTGCGCGAATACGACTAATATATTTTAACCGTATGTCCGTTTTTATCTATTTCCATCCATTTTCCGCCTTCCTTGACGCGCGCGGAACCGTTCTCGAAAGACATTGCCGCGTCGAAACGAAAATCTATCGCAACCGAGCCGTCGCGCGCTATATAGCCCGTCTTATTATTTTTCGTAACGCACGCCAAGCCTTCCTTGAAACTCATGCCGAGGTCGTACTCGAAAGGAATTACGACGTTATTTTCGGCGTCTATATAGCCGAATTTTTCATTTTTTTCGGCGCACGCCACGCCCTCCTTAAAGGCGAAAATTTCGTCGTACACGGGCTGAATTTTTATTTGATTCGTACTCGAATCGATATAGCCCCAGCGCCCGTTGCGCGTGTATTTCGTCCAATCGGCCTCCGTCAGCGGCCCCGTTCTTTTAACAATCGGCTCGGACGGTTTCGCGGTTTGAAAACGCGCGTCTTTTTGCGGAGGCTTACCGTTTGTTCCGCGCGGATTCCTATTATTTTCACCGCTTGAATTTCGATCGGTCAAACCTCTCGAACTCCTGTCGCTCGCACCGTTTTGCGCTCTGTTTTCACCGCGCGGGTCGCGCCCGCCGGCTCCCCGCGAATTCCGGTCGTTCGCGCCTCCGAAACGCCTGTCGTTCAAGCCGTTTTGCGCTCCGTTTTCACCGCGCGAATTTCGCCCGCCCGCGCTCCCGAAACTCCTATTACCGTTCGAGCCGTTTTGCGCTCCGTTTTCACCGCGCGAATTTCGCCCGTTCGCGGCGTTCCGCATACCGTTATTTGCGGCGCGGAGATTCCCGCCGGCTTCGCCGCCGTCCGCGCTATCCCGCGCGTCGGGTCTGAATTCCACGTTCAAACGCGCAAGCGCGCCCTTCAGCTCGGTCAAATGCTTTCTGTTGAAAAATTTTACGCCGCAGATTTCGCGCTCGCTCTTTTTGACTATACCGTAAAGATCCTTGACGAATCCGTCCGTCAAGACCTTTTTCAGCGCGTCGCTGATATCCAATTCGCCCACGGGCTTCGCCAAAAGCTCTTTGTCATACGGCGGCGTATAGTCGGACTTAAATTTTTTATACGGTCTGAAATAAGACATATGCTGCTCCGATTTTGTCGGAACCCGCCGTTAGAGATTAAACTGCCGGATCGGCGAACGGATTTCCGCGGATTTCGAGGCTTTTTCCAAAAGTTTACGGCGGAGCCGGCAACAAGGGAAATAACGGCGAAAGACGCGAAAAGACCCGCTAAAGACGAGCGCTTTAATTAATAACGACAGATTCTTATAATGATTCTCTCCGTTTCCTAATCGGGATACTCTTTAAAAAATTTATTTAAATTTTTCAAAGACCGTTTAAGAGACTTTTTAACATTTTATCACAAAACGCCGAATTATTCAAGCGTTTTATTATAATATGCGCCGCATATTTTTACTCGCGCTTTTTACGGAAAAGAGCCGTCGCGAAATATAAAAAATTTTTTCCGTAAAAATTCCGTAAGTTCGGAAATTTTCGGAAAATTTTTTTAAAATATCACGCTACAAAAATGTTTACAAACGTCACATTAAATGCCCGCGTAAGAGCAAAAACGGCAGACACTCGCCCACCGCTTTTTGATAAGGTTTCACTACCCACTACTCGCCATATAAATACACCTCTCTCCCTCGTCAACAAACCTCGGTTTAAGCGGAATAGTCCTCAAAATCGTGTTGTAAATCGGTATGTCAACGCTACCTACCTTACCGCCGCATAACCTTGAAACCTATATGTCGGATTATTGGTTGAGTGTAAAATAGCCTCCCCTCTTTTATCAACCGACCCAACACATAGTGTACGTGCGTTTTCGTCAATCCGAAATACTCCGCGACCTCCGCTTGTGTCTTAGGCGTTTCGCAAAGAGATAATAATTCCTAAAAACAAAAACACCTCATTTATCATCCGACAAGTGTTGTCAAGTGGGTTTGAAGAAAAAAGTTCTTTGCATAATGAAATAAATATTTGACAAGCAACCGTTCGCTCACTATAATAGTAAACGAGCGGTTGTTATTTCGGTCAAATACACGTCGAACCGCCGCCCCTCGTCCCCCGTTCTCAACAATAAATTCATATTCCATATGTTGAGTTGTAGGAGTTGTTAAAATGGGAAACAAAGAAGTATCAAGGATTGACTTGCTTATCGAAGCCCATATCGGACTGAAACGGCAAGGTCCCGGCAGTTCTGAAATGACGATAAAAGCGTTACGTTTCTTAGATAATATCGACAAGATTGCGCGGGTTGCAGATTTGGGCTGCGGAAGCGGCGGTCAGACAATGGTTCTCGCCGCGCATATTCACGGAAAAATTATAGGTGTAGACTTATTCCAAGGCTTTATTGACGCGTTTAACGATAACGCCGAAAAACTGAATCTCCAAGACCGAGTAACCGGCATAGTCGGTTCAATGGAAAATCTCCCTTTCCAAGATGAGGAATTTGACCTTATTTGGTCGGAGGGGGCGATAGATAATATCGGCTTTGAAAAAGGCTTGACCTATTGGCGTAAATTTCTTAGGATAAACGGATATGTCGCCGTAACTTGCCCTTCGTGGCTTACGGATAAACACCCTGCTGAAATCGAAAAATTTTGGATGGAAGCCGGTAGCGGGCTAGATACTGTGGGGCATAACATCGACGCAATGCAAAGAGCCGGCTATAGTTTTGTCGCCGCATTCACACTGCCCGAAGATTGTTGGACGGACAATTATTTTGTTCCGCGAGAAGCGGCGGAACAATTGCTTTCGGAAAAGTATGCCGGCGGCAAGACCGTAGAAGCCTATATCAAAGGCGATAAATACGAGGTTGAATTATTTTCAAAATACAGGCAACATTACGGATATGTTTTTTATATTGGCAAAAAGAGGCGGGGCAATGCAAGGCAAAAAGGAACAGATTATGCCGGCGGCGCTTAGGCTGTTTTCCCGCGACGGATACGGGGGCGGTATCGGTTCTGGAAATCGCGTAGCAACTCGGGCTTACCAAAGGTGCGGCGGTGACCGCAACGAGAGGATATTTTTGGTACTACTATTATCCGCCATGCCATAATATTGGAGCTTTTTCAAATTCCTTTTACAGCATAAGCGCTTCCCTTAAATCGCAGTTTAACTATTTTTGACTTTAAATTTTCGTTTCTAAAAGACAGCTCTTATAAAAATTATAAAAAATCAGTTGCGCGCGGCGGAAAAATGCTGTATAATATTAAAATAATAGAAAATGTTTTTTCGCATACTAAAACGTATGAATACGGTATTAAAATCCGCGAGGGTTCCAAATTTTCACGATTAAAACGGCGCTCGGCGGGGTTGGTTCGCCGTAAAAATTCGGAACCCTCGAATTTTATTGAAAAATTACATCGAAAATACGAGATTTTATTGAAAATCGCATTGAAAGAGCGCGAAATTTTTAAAGGGAGCCGTAAAAATCTATGAGCAAGATTATCAAGGAGGGTTTGACCTTTGACGACGTACTTCTGATTCCGCAGGAATCGCGCGTTCTGCCGAAGGATATCGATTTGAGCACGAAGCTGACCGAGGACATCGGTCTGAATATTCCGCTTATCAGCGCGTCTATGGACACCGTTACCGAGTTCGAGTTGGCGATAGCGATGGCGCGCGAGGGCGGCGTGGGCATAATACATAAAAATCTTTCGATAGAAGAGCAGGCGGCGAATGTCGATAAGGTGAAAAGAAGCGAGCACGGCGTTATAACCGATCCTTTTTTCCTCTCGCCCGACAACCTCGTCAGCGACGCGCTCGCGCTTATGCGGAGATACAGAATAAGCGGCGTACCGATTACGAAGGACGGCGCCCTCGTGGGGATTCTAACCAACCGCGATTTGCGTTTCGAGACCGAATACAATCAGCCTATCGACAACGTTATGACTAAGGAGAATCTCGTTACCGCGCCCGTAGGCACGAGCCTTAAAGAGGCGCAGAAAATACTCGCGAAATACCGCATAGAAAAGCTGCCGCTTGTAGACGAAAATTACAAACTCAAAGGGCTTATAACCATAAAAGACATCGAGAAAGCCATTCAATATCCCAATTCCGCGAAGGACAAAAACGGCAGATTGCTTGCGGGCGCGGCGGTGGGCGTCGCGTCCAACACGCTGGAACGCGCGGACGCTCTGATCGGCGCAAAAGCCGACATTATCGCCGTGGATACCGCGCACGGGCACAACATAGACGTCATAAATACGGTGCGCCGTATCAAGGCAAAATACCCTTCCGTTTGCCTGATCGCGGGCAACGTCGCTACGGCGGCGGCGACGCGCGCGCTTATAGACGCGGGCGCGGACGTCGTAAAGGTGGGTATGGGACCCGGCTCCATCTGCACGACGCGAATCATCGCGGGCATAGGCGTGCCTCAGGTTACGGCAATTCTCGACTGCGCGGAAGAAGCGGACAAGCTCGGAAAACGGATTATAGCGGACGGCGGCATAAAATACTCGGGCGACGTCGTAAAGGCGATAGGCGCGGGCGCGGCGGCGGTTATGATAGGCTCGCTGTTCGCGGGCACGAAAGAAAGCCCGGGTGAAATCGAAATTTTTCAGGGCAGGAGCTTCAAAACCTACCGCGGAATGGGTTCGATCGCGGCGATGGCGGGCGGCGCGAAAGACAGATATTTTCAGTCCGAAACGTCGAACGCTAAGCTGGTTCCCGAAGGGGTCGAAGGCAGGGTGCCGTACCGCGGCGCGCTCTCGGATATCGTACTGCAATTGACCGGCGGATTGCGTTCGGGTATGGGCTATACGGGTATGGCGACAATCGAGGATCTGCGCACAAAAGCGCGCTTTATCAAAATAACGAACGCGTCGCTTATAGAGAGTCACCCTCACGATATAACAATCACCAAAGAATCGCCGAATTATTCCGCGAAACAGAATTAGCGGCGGCGCGGTTTATTGCGGTTTATCGGAAATTACGCGGAAAAAAATTTTTCTCGGTAGAAAAAGCTTCCTCCCCCGCGCCCGTTTTCAAAATACCTCGGCAATTATGCTCATTACGCTACGCTTCCAAATTTAGATAATGCCGCGTTATTAAATACACGGACGCGCGCGGAAGACGAAAACAACACGCGCAAGCGTGAAAACTGCGAGTCAATGACTTCAAACGATTACGCGGCAATCGGTAAACGAGTTCCGACAAGCTCGTCGGAAGTTTTTCAAACCGGAGTTGCGAGCGCGTTTTCGGGACGGGGAGAAAACTTTACGCGCGGCATAAATTATCGGAAGTTTTTGGAAACGGGCGCGGAGGAATAACCTTTTTTCAAAAAGGTTTCCCCGCGAAATTTCACATAAAAAATAAAATTGCGGAAAAAAAGCTATGTCAGACGAAAAGAAATCACAAATATCGATGAAAGCGAAAGCGGCGTTGCAAAGGGCGAAAGCGGCGACGGTAAAGTTTTTCAAGGAAAAAAACAAGCTCGGGAAGATAAAGGCGGCGTTGCAAAGGGCGAAAACGGCGACGGTAAGGTTTTTTAAGGAAAAAACCAAAATAGCGGCGGCGGTTATCGCGGTCGTAATCGTGCTTTCGGCGGGTATACCCGTTTTGGTATGGGCGGTCGGTCGATCGAACGGCGAAGCCGCCGCGGCGGTCGTAACGTTTACGGCGGACGGCGCGATCCACGCGAAAGTCGAGGTTAAGGACGGCGCGAAATTCCCCGGTGAGCCGACAAAGGACGGCGTCGAGTTTTTCGCTTGGTACAAGGACAAGGCTTATACGGTTGAATTTAAGGATTTCGGCGGAATTACGGAAAGCACAGAGGTCTACGCAAGATGGACTACCGCCGGCTTGGAGTACGAACCAAACGACTCAGAAAGCGGTTATATCGTCGCGGGAACGGGCGCGGCGGCGGACGCCGAGATAATTATTCCGAAAAAACATAACGGTCTGCCCGTTCTTTCAATCGGCGCCGGCGCATTCGGCGATAACGATTTTATTCGCGGCGTGATAATTTCGGATTCCGTAACGGAAATCGGCTATCGGGCGTTCTATTCCTGCGATAATCTCACAAGCGTTTTAATCGGCGCGAACGTAACGGAAATCGGCGCCGGTGCGTTCGGCGGTTGCGTTTCGCTTCCCGGCATAGAAATTCCCGACTCGATAACGGAAATCGGCGAGGGGGCTTTCGAGAACTGTTCAGCTCTGGAGAAAGCGGTAATTTCGGATTCCTTAACGGTTATCCGCAAAAACTCTTTCGCCAAATGCGCCGCGCTGACAAACATAGAAATTCCCGATTCCGTAACCGAAATCGGCGAGATGGCATTTTACGACTGCGACGGGCTTAAAAACGCGGTGATTCCGAATTCCGTGAGAAGGATCGGACGCATGGCGTTCGCTATGAGCGACTCTCTTGAAAGCGTGGAAATTCCCGATTCCGCGACGGAAATAGCCTACGGGGCGTTCGCCGACTGCGGTTCTCTTACGGCTATAAACGTTGCCGAGAGCAACGGGGCGTATAAGTCGGTGGACGGAGCGCTGTTCGGCAAGGACGGGTCGGAAATACTCGCGTATCCGGGCGGTCGTTCGGGCGGTTATGAAATTCCGGATTCCGTAATCAAAATCGGCGATTTCGCGTTTTGGTTCGCGGCTCTTACGGACGTTGTAATTCCGAATTCCGTAACGGCTATCGGCGCGCATGCGTTCGAGTCCTGCACGGCGCTTGCAAGCATAGAAATTCCCGATTCCGTAACCGAAGTCGGCGATAGCGCGTTCGAGTCCTGCGCGGCTCTTAAAAGCGTAATTATAGGAGATTCGGTAAAAGTCATAGGCGCTTCCGCGTTCCGTTCATGCCAATTGCTTACGAGCGTAATTATAGGGGATAAAGTAACCGAAATCGGCGATAACGCTTTCAACGGCTGCGCGGCTCTCGCAAGCATACGGATCCCGAATTCCGTAACTTATATCGGCAAGGGAGCTTTCGAGTCATGCAAGACTCTTGAAAGCGCGGAGATTCCGGATTTCGTAACCGAAATCGGCGATAACGCTTTTCACGGCTGCGCCGCGCTGACAAGCATAACAATTCCGGATTCCGTAACCGAAATCGGCGATAACGCGTTCCTTTATTGCGGAGCGCTTAGGGAGATAAACGTTCGCGAGGAAAATCCGTCGTATAAATCGATAGGCGGAGTGTTGTTTAATAAATCCGGAACGGAATTAATACGGTATCCGGAGAATAAGAGCGGCGAGTATACGATTCCACTTTCGGTAGTCTCGATAGGCGACGCGGCGTTCACCTGGTGCGTAAAGCTCTCCGTTATAACGATAGCGGACTCCGTAACCTCGATAGGCGACGCGGCGTTCTACGGCTGCTCCGCGCTTAGGAGCGTAACGATACCGGATTCGGTAAACGTCATAGGCGCTTCCGCGTTCCGTTCATGCGGATCGCTTGCAAGCGTAAGGATAGGGGATAAAGTAGCCGAAATCGGCGCTAACGCCTTTGAGGAATGCGTAAAGCTTGAAAGCGTAGAAGTTTCCGCTTCCGTAAAAGAAATCGGCAGTAACGCGTTTTACGGCTGTTCCGCTCTTCAAGCCATTAACATGCGCGGCGAAAGCGGCGACGGAATGACGCTCGGAGAGAATTGGCACGGCGGCAAGCCTGAAATCGTCGTTTGGAATTACGCGGGCTTTTAATCTTCTTTTGAAATGAATTACGCGTAAAAAAACCTTTTCCGAATAAAAGACTTTCCTACCTCGCGCCCATTTCCGAATAACTTTAATTTCGGCGGCTTCGCACAAACCCGTACACTAAGCGACGTATTACGCCCGCGCCGCAAACGAAACAGAGTAAAATACCGTCATACAAAAATATGACATAAATTAAGCGCGCGCGGAGCCCGAAACCCGACGCCTCCGCGTCAAAAAATTAAAGCGGAGGGTTTTTGTGTGGCGGATTTTAAAAGATACGCGGTCGTCCGAGAAAAGTTCGCGCGTGAGGTTGTGCTTCTAAAAAGCCTCGGGTGCGTTTGGGGCGGTTGCTTTTTTTGTGATTACAAGTCGGATTTCGACAAAGATCCCAAAAATTGTGCGGCGTTTAACCGCGCCGTGCTGAAAAAGGTCGACGGTCGTTACGGCGCTCTGCAAGTCATAGACTCCGCGTCGTTTTCGGAGTTGCCCGACGAAACGGCGGACAATATTATTCATATTTGCCGTGAAAACAAAATACGGTTGCTTATAGCCGAACAGCATTGGCGTTATCGTGAGCAAATTCCCGCGATTCGCCGCCGTTTTGCGCGGCACGGCATAGCCTGTAAATTTATAATCGGACTCGAAACCTTTGACGGCGGCTTCCGCGAAAGCGCGTTGAATAAGGGTATGGGCTTTCCCGATCCTAAAGAAATTGCGGAATATTTCTCATGGGCGAATCTGCTTTTCGGATTGCGCGGACAAAGCCTCTCTTCCTTGCGCGCCGACATAGAAACCGGTCTGAAATTTTTCGAGCGGCTTACCCTTAATTTATTCGTTCCGAATTCCACGCGTTTCGAGCGCGACGGCGCGCTTGCCGAGCGGTTCTATTCGGACGCGCTGTTCGAGCGCGTAAAGGACGCCGACAGAATAGAAATTTTAGACGTTTTGGACGCCCGCGCTCCCGACGGATTGGGCGGCGTCGGTTACCCCGAATCCGGCGAAAAGGTCTCTTTCGGTCCGATAGAATTTCGCTAAAAAATTAATTGAAATTCGTCGGGTTTCCTTAGAAAAATCCGCGCGGAAAAACGCGGGGGGAAAATTGTATTTTCAACAAAAACCGCGAAGAAATCCGTATAAAAAATACGGAAAAAACCGTCTCCGTCCGGCAAAATTTAATGAAAAATCAATAGACTTGTTCAATAACCACCGATATGGTATAATAAGTGCATGGGAACAAATGAGGGATGCATAAAAAGACTACGAGAAGAAGAGTAGCAAAGGTTATTCGGGGTGAAAAAGGGGACGTTTGAGCTTATGTTGCTTGCTCTAACCGAGGC
>JAISOS010000021.1 GCA_031275485.1 Clostridiales bacterium
ACTTTATCGTATAATTGTTGGGATAGCTTGATATTTAATGTCGCGTCCTTCATTTCGACCTCCGCTAATACTATCTATTTTACTACAACTTTTACAACTTGTCAATAGAAAATATCACGTTGCAAAAATGTTTACAAACGTCACGTTAAATGCCGTATCAAGAACAAAAACGACAGGCAATCGCCCACCGCTTTCTGATAAGGTTTCCATAACTATTGCTCGCCATATAAATACACCCGCTCTCCCTCGTCAACACCCCGTGGCTTAAACGGAATAGCCCTCAAAATCGTATTGTAAATTGGTATGTCTAACGCTTGTAACGTATCTGCTAGATAAAACGTCAATTAAATCTTCGGCAAACGCGTAATCACCGATTCCCACAACCGGCAAGCCTTGATATACCTCCGGTATAACTATAGCGCCCTTCGTCGCTCCTTTATCGATAACTATATAGCCGTCTCCGGTATCGTTCAACTCATACGTCAACTCGTCAGTTGAGTGCCTAGCACGCCCGTAGACCATAACGCTTTCGGTAACGTTATCAAATTCCGTAAATAATACAGTGCATTCCCAATCAAGATACCCTCCGTCAAATATATAAGCTCCAAGCTCGGACATACCCGGAAATGATCCGCCTTTTTCGATTTCTATGATAAGTAGGGTGTTAGCAATAAACGCATCGTTACCGATGGTTTTTACGAAACCGGGGATTACTATGCTAGTAAGCCCCTTACTTACCTTTTTATTTTGCAAAAATTCCATATATTTCATAAAAAACCGCAACGGCGCTCGGTTTGCGCGGAAACGTGTAGCCGTTTAAAGTTTCTTGGGGAAAGAGATGCGGGAGGAAAGCCTTTTTAGGACGCGCCTGTAAAACGAAATCCCGGAATCCCCAAAAATTAATAGCCGTCATTCCGTTTCAGAGCATGTTTTTCCATATCGACTTTGCCGTCTTTAAAAGCTACGCCCTCGGCAACGAGGCGGCTTATCTGTTCGTTTTCACCACCGAAAGCAAAGGCTTCGCTACATTTTCCGTCCTTCGTTACGACTCTGTGGCAGGGTATATTTTGCGGGTCGGGATTCGAATGCAACGCCCAGCCTACCTGCCTCGCCGCGCGCGGCATACCGCAAGCCGTAGCGACATAGCCGTAGCTCGCCACCTTTCCGCGCGGAATCCGCTTTACAATGCCGTACACATCGTTAAAAAAGCTCATTTTCTATTCTCCCCCGAATACTGTTTCCCGTAATTTTTTTGGAGCTCCAAATCTTCGCGATAAAAAAGTAATACCGTAAGAGCAAAATCG
The DNA here is from genome assembly GCA_031275485.1 of Clostridiales bacterium. Classification (GTDB taxonomy): domain Bacteria; phylum Bacillota; class Clostridia; order Christensenellales; family JAISNN01; genus JAISNN01. The sequence goes on from JAISOS010000021.1 coordinate 1,305, forward strand.
TCACGCTTTTTTAGAATCTCCGTTTTTTTATACGGGCTTTTCAGAATCCGCTACGCCTTGTCAAAACATATATGCCTGTTACTGTTAGGCGATAAGTCTATCGTTTTAACATTATAAACCCTAAAAATAGGATTTGTCAACATTATTTAAAGATTCGTGCGTTTAAAAAATATTCGGAGAGAAATCTTTACATTTGTCCGCCAAAGCCGAAACGCGCGGCGTTCGCCTACGGACGGAGTAAAACAAACGGAAGAAAATACTCTCCGAACACGGCCGCGGCCTTCGGTCCAAACGGATCTTTTAAAAACGTTGAAGGTTTTGGGAAAGAGACGCGGACAAGCCCTTTTGTTCATAAAAGGGCTTGTCCGCGCATAATTTTAAAAAAATTTTTCCAAACGCTCTTGACGCGCCCATTTTTTTGTTATATAATTATAAAGTTAAAATTTTTACGGTTACGAAAGAAACGATGAAAAAATAAAAAAATAAAAAAACGAGAGGCCGCCAATGAAACTGGATATCGGAACAATTAAGCGAAAGACGTCGGATTTTCTAACCGATTTCCGCGAGTATTGGACAAAGCCGCCGAAGGGCAAGTACATTTCCTATAAAGAAATAGGCGCGTACTCCCTGGGCGGGGTGGGAAAAATGCTCATCGGAATGCTTACGAGCTACATAGGACTCTCCGCGACGAACACTCTCGTCGGCTCCGTCATACAAATTCGTCCGCTCGACCTGCAGAATATGAACTTTCTCCTGTCCTTTCTCGGGCTTGGCTTTACGGTTTTGCGCGGCATAATCGTGGACAACACGCAGACGAAATGGGGACGCTTCCGTCCGTATATAGCCTTTATGGGCGTGCCGATGGTTTTTCTGATGATCATCTTTTTGGGTTTCGATTTTCAGAGTATGGTGTACGGCGAAAAGGTGCTGTGGTGTATGCTTTTCAATATCGCGCTGGTCTTGATCTCGCCGCTTTTGAACGACACTTACACGGAGCTTAGGACGGTTATGTCGCCGAACTCGCAGGAGCGCGCGCTCCTCATTACGGTAAGCACCCTGATAGCCTCCGCCGCGCCCACGATTACAAATCTTTTCGTGCCCTCGCTCGTATATCAGTTCGGAGGCTATACGAACATAACCGCTTACCGCGCCATTTTCATTCCTATAGGCATTATCGGTCTGTTTTTTATGTTTTTCACGGCGTTCGGCACAAAGGAGCGCGTATTCGTATCCAAGCAATACAAGCCGAAAATCCGCACGCTTCACGCAATACGGCAGATATACAGAAACAAATACTGGCTGATACGCTCCATCGCGGGCTGGACGGGCTTTTTGGAGGGCGGCATAGCCTCCCTTTACTGGTGGATTTTCGTCTATCAGGTGCAAAACGGCGCGATTCAGTCGGGGGTGTTGCTCTTTACGGGCTTCGCCTCGACGGTCGCCATGCTCATAACGCCCTCCATTTTGAAAAAACTCGGTCCGCGCAAGTTTATGATATGGCAGAATTTCTTCAATATCGTGTTCGTGGGGCTGATGGCTTTGACGTTTCAAATATCGCCGTGGGGCGTGCCCGTATTCTTTTTCCTGTTTAACTTCCTGAGTACCGTCGTTTACGAGTTGAATATCGTGGGCGACCCCGTAATTCACGCGGAGGTCAAGGACTTTTCGCACTATCAATCGGGGCGGCGTATGGACTTTATGTTCGGCACGGCGGGCATAATCGGCTTCCCCATCACCATTATTACGGGCTACGTCCTGCCGCTCATCTATCAGTCGGGCGGTTTGACCGACAACTACGACGTATTGTTCGATCCCGCGATAAGAAACAGCCTGTTCGGGACGATATGCTTGGTCTCCGTGTTAGGTTCCGCGATAAATCTCGTGCCTTATTTTTTCTACGATTTGAGCGAATCCCAGCATAAAAATATCATCAAGGTACTGCGGCTTAGGAATATGTTCGAGGACTACGCCGGCAAAACGCTGTCGCCGCGCGACATAAAAATGTGCGTCGAGGAGGTTCGGGAGGCGCGCGAGCACATCGGAAAGAACAAGGCGGACGTTGCGCCGCTCGTCCTCGCCGTGAAAAACGCGAAAAAGCTACCGTATAAAACCGACGCCGAAAAAGAAGCCAAAAAAGCCGCCGTTAAGACCGCTAAAAACGAACTCGCCTCGGCGCGGCAGATCAACGAAAATATCGCGGCGGCGCATATCGTCATAAACGAACTGAAAAAATACGGCGGCGGCATAGAGGCGAAAAGACTGGAGCTCGCGAAAGCCACGCTCGCGCTCGGATTCGACGGCATAAAAAATCTCGGCGAAAATATCGTCGCGGAGGCGAAAGCCGCCCCGAAAGGCGCGACCGAAGAGGAACGTAATTTTAAGCATTATAAAGTGCGCCGCGCAAAGCTGTTGCTCGTGCTGAAAAAGGCGATTATAGAAAAGGGCTTGCAGCCCATGGACACGTCCGAATTGGACGCGGCGAACGCTATGCCCGAGAATAACCGTCAGGAAATTCTACAAAAATTCAAGGCTGTCGGCGCGGCTCAAAAGAAGCTGAATAAATATAACCTTGCCGCGGAAGCGTATATGGACGCGGAACGCGTCGTCGCGGACGCGGAGGCGTATTCGCGCTTTTCTGAAATAGAAGCGGGCTACGAGGACGCCTGCGCCGCCGTCGAGGCTCTGGACCTCGCCGAAAAGGAAAAGGCGGAGGCGGCTAAAAAAGCCAAACAGGACGACCTCGAAAGAATCCGCCGCAAAAGACGCGAAAAACGCGAAGCGCGTAAAGTCAAAAAAGGAGGCGGGAAATAATGAAAAGAATAATACCGGTAACTATTCTGCTATTCGTAATACTCGGAACAATCTCGTTCGTATTTATCAATCCGCAGGCGGATATATCCCCCGAGGATGGGTTGGTCTATCTCCAAGCCGCCGTCGCCGCCTCAAAAACGGAGGAGGCGTATTCCTATAAGGAAACGCGGAACTGGATGACCGCTTACGACAAGTATTACGGTATGACAGGGAGAAACGAGGACGCCTACGGCTTGCTGTTCAACGGGGACGGCTCGAAAAAATATCTCGATAAATTCGTGTTCCGCGTCGTCAACGTCTACGGCGACAAGGAAAACACGGGGGATTATAATTTCATAAAAAATGCCGACGGTTCTATCCAAAACTTCGGCGCGTATATCCGCGAGGAAATGTCCTACGGCGAGAGGAGCGGCTCCGCCGCGACAATCGGAAGCGAAAACCGCACGATATATAACAAAATAATTATCGTAGACGGAAGAGCTTACCGCTACTACGACCCGAGCGCCTTTGCCGACGTCAATTTTTTCTATCCGTCCGCTCTCGGAAACTTTCGGTATACCAATCCGGGTTTTAACAACGGCAATTGGGACAATTACACCAAATCAAAAGAGACCGTCGGTTCTTCTCAAGACTATTTCAAAACCGACGTCTCTATGCTCGACGGCATAACCCTTGAAAGCGTCTACGGAATAAGCGCCGCGGTTCTTAGCGAACTCGAGCTTTTATCCGAACTCGGCATAGATTATTTTGATTTCTCTATTAAGGAAGGAGCCGCATCGGCGAACAAAGACGCGAAAGGCAAGCCCGTCGTCACAAACCTTACTTTTGCCGTTAAGGAAGCGTATTTCGACGAGTTTGAAGCGGCGTTTCCAGGCTTTACTCGCGGCGATTCGGTTTTTGCGGGCGCGGAATACTTTTCCGTCGAACTCGTCTACGGCAAGGTTTCCGTCGTAATGGGATATGTACGCGACTTTAACCCGTTCTTGGGGCTGTTTCCGTCCGATGCCGAAGTATACAAACTGACCGTTTCCTACCTCGGTCCGAAAATCAGCAAGCCTGCGGATAGCGACGATTGGTATAAATCTCTCGCCGACCAGTGGTAAGCATTACGGAAAGATTCAAAAAAAATTTACGCGGGGTGAACCTTTTGCGAACAAAAGGCTTTTCCCCGCATATTTTCCAAAAATACAATTCTTAACACGAAGGAGTTACGCGTTATGCAAAAAGTTTTAAAATTCTTAAAAGACAACGAGGTTTTTTATCTCGCGACGGCGGACGGCGACCAGCCGCACCTGAGACCGTTCGGCGTCGCCGTCGAATACGGCGGTAAGCTTTGCCTCTGCACGGGCAGAAATAAAAACGTATTTTTACAGCTACAAAAAAACCCGAAAGCCGAAATTTGCGCGACGGCAAAGGACGGAACTTTCCTGCGCGTTTCGGGCGTTCTGAAAGAAGTTCACGACGACGACGCGAAAGAAAAATTCTTCGCCGCTGTGTCAGATCTCAAAGACCGCTACTCCGGCGACGCGCGAGCCGCTTTCACGGTAATCGCTTTCGACAATCCCGACGCCGTATTCTCTAAGCCGGACGGCTCTGCGGAAAGATATTCTTTGTAAGTTTTTTTGGAAAGCGACGGAGTTTTTTTGTTTTTTTTAATTTATGCGGGGGAAGTTTTTTTAATAAAAGGCTTCCCTCGCGCCCATTTCCAAAAAACTTTAATATTTTTATAATTCAACGCGATTTTATCCCGCATATCCCGAAACGACTCTCCCGCCGCCGTTCCAATCGACGGCCGGCTCACCGCCCGGACGGCGCGCATATAGATTGTCGTAAGCGTGGCGCAAAGACGGAACGTTCCCGCCTATTGTAACTCAAATTCCGTGTTACCGCGCTCGCAAGCAAAGCGCGGTAACCGAACCGAGAACCTCCGATTTCTAAGACGGGTTTACGCTATATATGCCATACGTCTGTATGCGGCTCCGTATAAAAACGCCTGAGTTTTTTTGAAAAGAAACGCGCGCGGGAACCTTTTGCCGACAAAAATCCTCCCGCGGAAATCTCTCCCCTCGCGCGCGCAAATGCCGTTTCACTCACATATAATATTTCGCCTGGGCGTTCCACAGCTCGTAGTATTTATTCCCATCGTCCTTTATCAGCTCGCCGTGCGCGCCGTATTGAATTAACTCTCCCTTATCGAACACGGCTATTTTTTCGCAAAAGCGGCAGGACGATAATCTATGCGATATATAAATCGCGCTTTTACCTCCGACCAAGCCGTTGAATTTGGAATACAATTCGTATTCCGCCACGGGATCAAGGGACGCGGTAGGCTCGTCCAGAACGACGCAAGCGGCGTTTTTATAGAGCGCGCGGGCGAGAGCCAATTTTTGCGATTCGCCGCCGGAAATTTCCACGCCGTCCTTGTCGTAGTCCTTGTAGAGAAATGTGTCCGTACCTTTCGGCATACGGCGGACGCGTCCACCTATTCCCGCGCCGTCCAAACAACGCATGATCGTTTCGGAATCCGCGTCGGCGGTTTCCGCGCACGCTACGTTTTCCGCGACGGTAAAGGAGAATATTTTATAGTCTTGAAAGACGACGGCGAACGCCTTTCTGTAATCGACCGTATCGAATTCTCGCATATTCACGCCGTTTATGAGAATTTCGCCCTCATATCCGTCGTACATTTTGGTCAGCAGCTTGATAAAAGTGCTTTTGCCGGAGCCGTTATGTCCGACTACCGCTATTTTTTCTCCCGCGTTGATTTTGATATTAAGATTTTTAAGCGCGTAAGCTTGGCTTCCCGAATATTTGAACGAGACGTTTTTAAATTCTATTTCAAGCTTATCGAGATCCGTTTGCGAGATTTTTCTGCCGCCGCACCGCTGATTTTCCGTATCCGTAATGTCGAAGTAATAGCCTACGGTTTGCAAAATTTCCGAGAAATTTCCCGCGCTCGTAAAAACGCCGATTATCGCGTTAATCATGAGCATAAAGCTACCCGCGTACATCACCAAATTATCGACGGTTATCACGCCCGCGTAGCCTTTCATACCTATCAGCGTATATATACCGAATCCGGCTACCGCGCTTATAACCGCGACAATCGAGGTGTTCAGCCCCATAGCGTTCGCGATTTTGTTGCGAATGACCACGCCCTTACTCAGAATACCCTCCGTCGCGCCGCGCTCGATCAGTTCCTGCTCGCCGAATATCCTTATCTCCTTACCATGCTTGTAGTCCGATACGATATCAAGATAATACGAAAAAATCTTGCTCATCTCAAAGTAATCGTTTTTCAGCTTAAAGTACAGCTTTTGCGTCTTTTTATTGACGAAAAATATCACAAGAACCATAACCGCTATAGCCAAAAATATGACCGCCGCGAAAAGCGGCGAGTTAATAAAGCCCTCGCCCGTCTTTGCGAAGCTGATTCGCAAAAGCGGCGTTATTATGACTGCGGCGGCAATCAATGAAAACAGACTCGAAAAAAACTTGTAAAACGCGTACGAAAAATAGCCCAAATGCGAGCCTATCATATTTACGCTTTCCTTATATTTCCGCGCCTTGCCGTCGAACTCGGGGTTCTCAAGCCGCTCGTAATCGACCGAAAAAAGCTTGTCCGCAATCCTGCGCTTTTCCGCAAATATAAGATGCGGATACGAAATACTGAACGCCAAAGACGAGAACGCGGACGTCAGTAGCGACGCCGCAAGATTCAATACAACCGCCGCCAGCGCGTATGCGAAAAGCGTCTCGACGCTCCTCTCCCCGTTCAATTCGCCGATAATCCGCGCCGTGAATACTATATTTATAATAGGCTTTATCGCCTCGAATACCGCGTGTAACAGACGCGCCGGAAGCGAAAACGGCGCGATAGCGAAAATTTCTCCGAACGACCGCCGCAATAACTTTAACATTGTTCGTTTCTCCTTGTTTTTTATTTTTTTACGGGGGTTTTTGTTAGGGAAAACCTTTCTAAAAAACTTCAACGGCTTAACGGTGCTATTCTATACAAACCGAATGCCGTTTTGCGTTTTTTACATTATTTTGAGGAAAATATAAGAACGTTGAAGTTTTTTGTAAGGGCGCGCAGGGGAAACCTTTTGTACACAAAAGGTTTCCCCCGCGTATCTTTAAAAAACATCCCTTAAACCGCCTGTTCTTCGGCGTTTTTCCGATAATAATACGCTTGAATTTCGTACATACGCCAATAGTCGCCTTTTTGCGCGAGCAACTCTTCGTGAGTACCGCTCTCGATAATTTTTCCGTTTTTGACGAAAAAAATTCTATCGCAAAAGCGCGTGGAGGAGAGGCGGTGAGAGATAAAAACGGAGGTTTTGTTATCGGCGAAAGACCTGTATTTCAGATACATTTCATTTTCCGCAACGGGATCGAGGGCGGCGGTCGGCTCGTCGAGAATGAGGATCTCGGCGTCCTTGTAGAGGGCTCTCGCAAGCAATAATTTTTGCGTTTCGCCTCCGGAAAAATCCACGGCGTCGTCAAACACTTTTTTTATCAGTCTGGTCTTGCCCTTTTGCGGCAGGGACTGAACCTTTTCGTACAGCCCCGAGCGGCGCAACGCAGTCTCCAACCTTTCCGCGTCTATATCCGCGTCGTTTTCGACAAGCGCGATATTTTTTTCAATACTTAGGGGCAGTATTATAAAGTCTTGAAACACGGCGGCGAACAGCCCGAAATACTCCTTTTCGCCGAACTCGGATATATCGCAGCCGTTCAGCAGTATGCTCCCCTTTTGCGGTTTATAGAAACCGCAGAGCAACTTGACGCCGGTGGTTTTGCCCGCGCCGTTCTCGCCGACGACGGCGATTTTTTCGCCTCTGCCGATTTTGAACGACATATCCTTAATGACCGGTTCATCACTTCCCTTGTAGGCGAAAGTTACGTTACGGAATTCTATTTCGCAAGGGAAATCTTCCGTTTTCGGAACGGGCAAGCCGCCTCTTTTGGCGTTTTCCGCTTCGGCGAATTCGCGGTAACGTCCGCAGTTGAACGCGATTTTTTTGAAGCCGAACAGCGTCGTTATCAACTCGAAAATCCAAGTGAAAAAGCCCGTTACAAGCGCGAAGTAAAAAATGAAATCAGAAACGGAAATTCTGTCCGCGAGTACGCCGCTCAAAAGATAAAAGAACGCCGCGCTTTCGCAAATCAGCGTGAGCGCGCCGGCCGGTACGCCGAACAACCATAATTCAATATTAAAAAGCTCGCCCGCCAGCTTTTTTATTCCGCGCATAACGTTCGCGGACAGCTTGGAAAAAAAGTCCCCGAAACCGTAAACGCGCACGTCCTTGCCAGCATTATAGTCGTTCGCCGTATTGAAAATATAGCTCGTCTTCAAATTATACGCGCTCAGTTCGTCAGCCCATGCATTGCTTTTTCTTATATAGAAATAAACGACGGCTGCGTCGACCGCCCCACACGCCAAAACTATCCCCACAAGCGCGGGATCTACAGCCGTCAAAATGACCGTATACGTGAAAAGCCCGACGACGTTCGACGCGAACTTCACAAGCGTGCCGAAAAAGCCCTTCAACCCCGAACCCCAGCTCTCCGTAAACCGCTTGCTCTTATCGAACGCCAGCCTGCCGTCGAGACTCTCTATATACTCATAATCCGCTTTCATCATCCGCCGGAACGCCTTTATCCGGTAGTGCGTGTTCATATTCTCAGCAACCGCGCTCGCCTTTTCGCCCAAAAAAGGGTTTATCCACGTTATCAATGCGATCAAAAGCGACATCAGCGCGATCAATAACACTATCTCGCCCGCGCTCCGCCCTATGTCGAGTGAATCTATAATCAGCTTGGGAATCAACGCCGTCAATATCGGCATTATCACAAGGGGCGGCAACATAAAAATATACAGGCATACGCTCCTTTTGTCAAACGCCCACCAGTTTTTTAAAATGTATTTTATGTTATCTCCGTCGGAAAAAACCGACTTGCCCCCGTCCTTGCCGCCCATAAAAATACCGCTCTCCGTTATTTTTTATTTTTTGTTTTTCAAATTTATACGGCGGAAACCTTTTTGACAAAAAGGTATCCCCCGCGCCCCTCTCCAAAAAACTTCGGCGTTCCATCAGAGCGGGTAAACCGCCGCTCCCCCGCTTTTTCAATTTTTATTTATCCGCTTTTAGTTATCTACTGATATTCGCCTATTAAGGTCGGCTTTATTATACGTCGTCGTCTGTGTCAAGCGCTTTTTTACAAAATTTTTGACTTTTTCCGTTTTTTCTCGGATTTTTATTCCACAATTTATACACAAAGCATTTTTTACGGCGCGAATTTTTTCAGACAACCCTTTCGGTCGCGTTTCCGCCTCTTAGGCAAAACACCCCGCGCATACCGCTTATCGCGGCGGTCTCACGCAAAAAGAAGCTCCGGTATGTATTTTTATAAGACTTGCGGTTTTTTTGCCATGCCGCAACGCCTTAAATTCATGCTTCACAAAAAACTCGATCGCGGCACTTAATTCGGAACATAATACGAAACGCTGAAGTTTTTGGGGGAAAGGTGCGCGGTGAGGGGAACAAAAGGCTTCCCCTCACCGCCCATCCGCATTAATCTTACAAAAATCTAATTCCGTTACTTTAATTGGCTTTCGTGTTTTTTGAAAAAATCGAAACGCGGTTCTATAAATTTGAACGATTTTATTTCGGGGCAGATCTCGCCGAAAGTTTTAAGCGCGTTTTTCCAATTAAAAAGCCGCGCGCCCGCATTCATATACTCCGCAATCAGCTCCGCGCCGTCGGGCGTGATTGCGTGGAGCATAAGCGCGCCCGTTTTTATCACATGGACGGTATCGGCGATCAGCCGCGCGCGTTCCGCCGCGTCGTCGATTTTCGATCTTTCCGCCCAGTTTTGGTTTGCGGAGCGGAAATATTCGTCGATGACGCCTATCGCCTCGTTGAAAACGCAAGCGCCGAAAGCCGTTTCGTATTTTTCAAGAGCCGACGCGGCTTGCATTTTCACATTGTCGGACGGCTTTTCGGCGGGCAGACGACCTTCGAAATATTGCTGCAACGAATAGAAAACGGAACGCACTATACGGTTGAATATGTTTGTTAAGATATTGCCTTGCAGGAGTACTGGATCGCCGCTCCGCTCAAATTCTTCGGGGGAGAATACCTTTGAACGGAAATTCGCGGTGGAAGAGCAAAGACCTTGTCCCAAAAAATGCATTCTGAGCTGTTCGGCGGTGTAAAATTCGAGCAGGCTGTCCGCGTTGGGCGCTTTGACCGCACCGCTACTGCTCGCCTTGACGCTTCCCACCAGAAGATGCTTGTTCGCCGCTACGTATGTGAGATTGATCCTGCCATCGCGTCTTTCTATGCCGTAATCCTCTCCTTGCATAGCCAAAAACAAACCCGTCTGCGCGAGGCAGTAAAAAAACACGTTGTCCTCGCCGATAAACTGCACGACTTTGGCGTCCTTTTTGCACCACCAGTCGCGCCATTCGGCGCCCTCTCCCGCGCGTTTGCCCGCACCTTTCAGATACGCGTCCGTAAAGGAAATCGGCGCCCAGAGCGATTCGGGCCATACATAGAAAGTCAACCCGTCCGCCGCACCATCGGGCAACGCCGGCAGGGGCACGCCCCATTTGGCGTTGCCCGAGATTCTGAACGGCGCGAGGGTCTTATTTGAACGGTATCTCACGCCCGCGTTTTTTAAAACCGCGCACGCTTTGTCTCTACGCTCGACCGAATCGAACTTCAATTGTACGCGCTTGTTTCTCTCGTCGTAAAGGTACGCGTGTTCAGGCAGACTGCCGCGAATCGCGTCGACGCGCTCCCTTGCCGACTCGGAGACGAACAGTATAGGCGGCTGTAAAAAGTCGCGCATATCCCTCAGCATAAATTTCCGCGCGAGGCTCTCTCCGTCCAGAACGCCGCACCAGTCCCTTATTTCGTCGCGGAACGTTTCCAATTTCAGATAATAATTATACACCGACCGCATTTCGGGCGGCTTGCCAGTAAGCGTACTTATCGGATCTATCAGTTCGGACGGCGAATACTGGTGACCCAAGGAACATTCGTCCGCATAGCCGACCTCCGATTTACAACCGTCTATCGGGCATTTGCCCTCCACCTGTCTACCGTTCAAAATCATATCGGCCTCCCCGTCATAAAACTGCTCGGTAGACCTGCGCTCCATACGACCGTTTTTCAGAATCGTATGAAAGAAATACGCGGACATTTCCTTGTGCCGCTCGTAAGCGTCGCCGAAACAGGATGCCGCGAAAAGGTCAAGCGACACGCCGTATTTTTTCAGAGTGTTTTTTTGAATTTCGTGATAGCTCCCGACGTAATCCGAGAGACTGCCCTCGTACACGCCAGCTTCGACAAGTTTTCTGTATTTTTCCTCCGCGACCGAGCCGAATCCGTCCGTGCCGGACACGAAAATAACGTTTTCCGCGCCTATATTGTCGCGCATATACCGCGCATATGCGTCTGCCCAAAGAAAAATCGCGCCCACATGCCCGATGTGCAACGGCTTGTTGCCATTTGGCATTCCTGCCGTTATCACTATGCGTTTTGGAAAATCCGGCCTTTTATAAGCTTCCGACATATCCTCGCTCCGCTCCGTCGGTTTTCATCCCCAACAGGAAAAGTATATTATTTTTAGTATATCATACTTATAAAAAAAAGTAAATTATATTCTTTCTTTTTCCGCGTATTTTCTTAATTTGGCAAGTTAAAAAATGAAAAGCAACGGATAAAAAGAGACCCGCGAGGGGGGCTTCGGTACAATAGTGTTGAGAAGGCAAAAAAAGTATCAAAGGGGGAACCTAACGTGGGTCAAGAAGATTGTAACACGAAAAGGGCAAAGTACCGACAGATTGGGTGGTTCGAGCGGAAAGAGATAGAGAACGGACTGCGGAGAGGATACGGCGTCGGACAGATAGCAAGGGCGTTGGGGAGGAACAAGAGCAGTATCAGCCGGGAGATTAAGCGCGGGAGTGTGTTACAAAGGAAAGAGATCCGCTCGAACAGCAAACGGATATAGATACCGTTAGAGGTAACGGAGCGGGTATACTTTGCCGATGTGGGGCAACGGGTGAAAACGGAGAACGGCGGGCACTGCGGCGGGAAATACAAATGGCTGAACGACGAGGCGTTGGCGGCTTACATAGAGAACAAGATACTCAAAGAGCGGTGATCGCCGGACAGCATCGTCGGGGATTTGGCAACAAACGGGCACTACTTCAAAACGACGGTGTGCTTTAAGACCGTATACAACTACATAGACAAAGGGCTTCTGAAAGTGAAAAACGTTGATTTGCTGATGAAAGTGCCATGAAACGGTGAAATCGGCGGAAAAGAGAGCGGAAACGGGTGCTTGGGGACAGTATCGACCTGCGCCCCGCAGAGGCAAACGACCGGATGAAATTCGGGCATTGAGAGGGCGACACGGCGGTAGGCAAGGACGGGAACGGCGCGATATTGACTTTGGCGGAACGCAAGACAAGCAACGGGCTTGCGGTTGTGTTGCGCGACAGAAGCGCCAAAGCCGTGACGGAAGCGTTTAAACGCCTTAAAAAATACAAGCCGTTGTTTAAGACAATTACGTTTTACAAAGGGAGCGAATTCGCCAAGGTAAAGGGCATTCAGGGATTCCGTTCGTATTTCGCCCATCCGTACAGCGCGTACGAGCGCGGTATCAACGAAAACTACAATAGCATGATCCGCCGCTTCCTCCCCAAGAGTACTGACTTTACGGGTATGAGCCAAGACATCATGAACCATATCGTTCACTCCATCAATTCTCTCCCCCGTAAACGCCTTAACTACAAATCCGCCGATTCCGTTTTTCAAGCCAAACTTCGTTCATCCCGCGCCACCCCTACGGACTGACGCGGGAATGAACAAAA
>JAISOS010000029.1 GCA_031275485.1 Clostridiales bacterium
TAGTTCTAATGATCTGTTTGAGAGTAATGTAATTTAAGAGAGGCATAAAACCCCGCGTCAACGTTTCCCATTCCTCGTACGGTTTGAGAGTAATGTAATTTAAGAGAGGCATAAAACCATGTGCTTTTGTTTTCGTTTATTATAATGGTTTGAGAGTAATGTAATTTAAGAGAGGCATAAAACTTCAGACGTCGCGGCGTTAAAGCTGTCTTTGTTTGAGAGTAATGTAATTTAAGAGAGGCATAAAACGCATAGTTTTGGTGGTTTCGTTAGGAGGCCGTTTGAGAGTAATGTAATTTAAGAGAGGCATAAAACTTTAAGAATAACATTAATTCTATTATATACGTTTGAGAGTAATGTAATTTAAGAGAGGCATAAAACTGGCGGGGGCTGATAATAAAAATAGCTATAGTTTGAGAGTAATGTAATTTAAGAGAGGCATAAAACATCGCGCCCACTCCGAGAACGTAAGTCGTAGTTTGAGAGTAATGTAATTTAAGAGAGGCATAAAACCGCTTGCGAAAAATAGGTGATAGCGTGTGGGTTTGAGAGTAATGTAATTTAAGAGAGGCATAAAACAGTTTTAAGTTGTTTAATAAAACTGATTGGGTTTGAGAGTAATGTAATTTAAGAGAGGCATAAAACAATAAAACACAAAAAGGAGTTAAAAATTATGTTTGAGAGTAATGTAATTTAAGAGAGGCATAAAACCGGTTATAGTTTATATGAACCGTTTTTATTGTTTGAGAGTAATGTAATTTAAGAGAGGCATAAAACAAAGCATTGCAAAAGCATTACAAGGCATTTGTTTGAGAGTAATGTAATTTAAGAGAGGCATAAAAAATTCCGATTTGAAGGATTAAAAAGAAACTTATGGAAATATAGACGCGTTGAAATTACCGCGTAAAAGACGCGGATTTAACGATAGAAAGCCGTAAAAATTCGCGGTATTAATACGCGGATTTTCGTTGAAAAATTACGGAAATTCCGGCGGACGGAAGTGCGGCGGCGGAAGATCATGGGATTTGCGCGGTATAAAAGCGCGGATTCGCGGCGGAAGCGCCGCGAATTGAGCGTCCAAATAAAACGCCGGACTTTTTGAAAAGAGCGCGCGTAAAAAATACGGGCATCGCGTTTGTCCGTTTATATAATAAAACGTTTTAAAGTTTTTTGAAAGCGCGCGCGGTAGGAAGCCTTTTGTTCTCAAAAGGTTTCCCTACGTATAAACGCTTCCGCGTTTCAAAAACAAAAATAAGGAATTAAAGATATGAGCGTTAAACTTGTGGATTTGAATTGCGATTTAGGCGAGAGCTTCGGCGCGTACAAAATGGGCGACGATTCTGAGGTTATAAGGTTCATTACCTCGGCGAACATCGCCTGCGGCTATCACGCGTCCGACCCCGTCGTAATGGCCGAAACGGTGAAAATGTGTAAGCGAAACGGAGTCGCCGTAGGGTGTCATCCCGGCTTTCCCGATCTTATGGGCTTCGGGCGGCGCAATATGGACGTTACGCCGGACGAGGCGAAAGCATACGTGCTGTATCAAATAGGCGCGCTTTACTCATTCGCGAGGGTAAACGGCGTTGAGTTAAAGCACGTTAAACCGCACGGCGCGCTTTACAATATGGCGGGAAAGGATATCGCGCTAGCTAGGGCGGTATGCGAGGGCATAATGGAATTCGATAAGGAGCTTATTTTGCTCGGTCTGTCGGGAAGCGCGATGATTGCCGCCGCAGAGGAGATCGGATTGCGCTCAGCGAAGGAGGTTTTCGCCGACAGGGGGTACGAGGACGACGGCTCGCTGGTCAAGAGGGGCAGACCGGGCGCGATGATTACCGACGAGGACGAGGCGATAGCGAGAGTCGTCGGAATGGTCAAGTACGGTCGGGTAAAAACGGTTTCGGGCAGGAAAATAGACATACGCGCCGACTCGGTTTGCGTACACGGCGACGGCGCGAAGGCTCTCGAATTCGTCAAAAAAATCGGCGCGGAATTGGTCGGAAACGGCGTGCGCTTGGCGGAGCTAAACGAAGTGATAAGCTGATTTCCGAAAGAAAAAAGCCGCCGCCCATCGGGAAAGTCACGGGAAAACGGCGTCGCAGTTTCTATAATTATACCTACAAAACGGACTATGATTTTACGATGCGGAAATGTCGAAAAGGCGTTTGTATTTGACGCCGATAAAGGAAAAAACTGGCATTTTCACGATATAGAAGCGTCGGAAAACGCATACAAACGTCGGGAAATTATGGGTAAAATCGGCGGGGAAGCGCCGAAAAAAGACGTGTAAAACATTCGCCGGTTAAGTAAGGACAAAGCGGAATGTGATTCCACGGGACGCAAGCGCGAAAGAGCTATCCGTATCAGGCATAAACGAATACAAAAAAATCGGTGATTTTACGTTATGGAAACGCGAAAAACTCGTCCGTTATTCGACGCGGATAAAGACGAAAGTAAATCGCCGGTTCCGCGTCGTGAAAATACTGAAAAACGGGAAAAGACTATGGAAAGAACTTATGTAAAAATAGATCTGGATGCGGTGCGCAATAATGCCGAGCTGGCGAAGAAAAAGGCGCGCGGCGCGGGCGTAATGGCGGTTATCAAAGCCGACGCTTACGGGCACGGCTCGATCGAGGTCGCCCGCGCTTTGGAGGATATGGCGTGGGGTTTCGGCGCCGCGATTCCGGAGGAGGGAATTCAGCTCCGCCGCAACGGGATTTCTAAACCTATCCTGTTGCTTGGTAATGTCGTTCCGTATAGAGTGGACGACGTGATAGATTACGGTTTGACTCCGTCGATTTCAAATATCGAAGCGGCGGAAACTTTTTCGCGAGCGGCGGCGAAAAAGGGAAAAATTGTGGAAATACATATCGGCGTAGATACGGGAATGGGCAGAATAGGTTTTTTAGAAAGCGAAAAGGAGATTCTCGCGGCGCTGAAAGATCTTCCGAACCTAAAAATCGCGGGGCTTTGCACGCATTTTGCCCGCGCGGACGAGACCGATAAGTTATATTCGGAAAGACAGCGCGCGAAATTCCTTAGTATGGAGAGTTTTTTGCGCGCAAACGGCGCGGAGACGGGATTGAAGCATATCGGCAACAGCGCGGGAATCATCGAATTTGACGAGCATTACGACATTGTCCGTCCCGGAATTATGCTCTACGGACTTTATCCGTCAAAAGAAGTCCGTCAGGATTTCGGATTAATTCCGGCGATGTCGTGGTACGCGCGGATAAGCCACGTAAAAAGTCTGCCCGAAGGCTGCGGCATAAGCTACGGGAGTACCTACGTTACAAAAAAAACGACGAAAATCGCGACGGTACCCGTGGGGTACGCGGACGGTTATCCGCGCGCACTCTCAAACATTGGCAGGGTAATCGTCAACGGACGGTTCGCGCCCGTGGTAGGCAGGGTCTGTATGGATCAGTTTATGGTGGACGTTACGGATATTCCGAATGTCGCGGCGGGTACGGAGGCGGTGCTTGTCGGTTCTTCGGGCGGCGCGGCTGTAACCGTCGAAGAGCTCGCCGACGCAGCATGCAGTTTCAATTACGAATTCGTTTGCGGCATAGGACTGCGCGTCCCGCGTTATTATTATAAGGACGGCGGGTTTTATAAAAGAGTAGACTATTTGGAGATAATCGACATAAAATGAACCGAGCCTCCGGCTTGCGCGGACACGCCGTTTAAAAGTCTTTTATAAAACAAATTCGGAAAAATTATGCGGGAGAAAACCTTCGTTCACAAAAGGTTTCATTCCGCGCAATCTCGAAAAAAATCTTTCGGAAACATTCCGTTGCGGCAGGTGCGTGTTTTGAAAATAATTGTAGCTAAGAATATAGGTTTTTGTCCGGGAGTGAGGCGCGCCGTAAACGGCGCGTTCGCCGCCGCGAGTGAAAACGGAAGAGAAAAAAATTCTGCGGGAACATTCGCGTTGGGGGAGATTATTCATAACGCGGAAGTCGTTCGGCGGCTGAGCGAGGAAGGCGTTAGGATTGTCGGCGGCGCCGAAGATGTCGCGGCGGGAGGCACGGTAATAATAAGAGCGCACGGCGTTGCTCCGAACGTTTTGTCCGCGCTTAAAGAGAGGCGCGCGCGGATTGTAGATTGCACCTGCGCGTATGTCAAAAAAATTCATGACATAGCGAGGCGTAAATACGCCGAAGGATATGATATAATAATAGCGGGCGAGAAAGGACACCCCGAGGTCGAAGGCATAAACGGCTGCGCGGAGGGCAACGCCGAAATAGCGGAGGATTACGAAAGCGTGATACGCCGCATAGAGGAAAGACGGGCGGAAAATATGTCGGTTAGGTTCTGTTTGGTCTTTCAAACCACATTTAATTATGAAAAATATTACGATATTATTAAAAAATTAGAAAAAGACAACGTTAAAACACTTGAAATTTTCGACACAATATGTTATACTACAATGGCTCGGCAAAAAGAAGCGGCAAAAATAGCGCGGAAATGCGACGCCGTTCTCGTCGTCGGCGATAAAAAAAGCTCGAATACACGCAGGCTTTTTGAAATTGCGAGCGCGTTTTCAAAAAACGTCCTGCTTATAAGCGAATTATCCGATCTCTCTAAGGTCGATAAGAATATAGAAAATTTAGGAATTGTAACGGGTGCGTCAACTTCGGACGAGTTGATTATGGAGGTAATTTTTACAATGAGTAACGCTCAGCAGAGCGGCGTAGCGGAAGCCGTAAACGCCGCGTCAGACAAAAAAATCGAATCTGCGATTTTGAACAATGACGGAAACGCGACCGCGCAAAAACCGGCGCCGAAAAAAGCGCCGGCGAAGACCGGAACGCCGAAAAACGAGGGAGCGTCCGACGGTTTGGATACAAAAAAGAAAACCGCCGCCGATCCCGAGAAAAAAGCCGCTATTGCGGAGAAGAAAGCCGCCGAAGCCGCAAAAAAAGCCGCTCTCGCGGAAAAGAAGGTTTTAGAAGCCGAAAAAAAGGCCGCCGAAGCGGAGAGAAAAGCCGAAGAAGCGGAGAGAAAGGCCGAGGAAGCGGAGAAGAAAACCGACATAATCGAGATCAGGGCGAGAATTGCCTCCGAAAAAATTAAGGCGGCGGAGAAAAAAGCCGTCGAGGACGCTAAAGCGGCGGCGATTAAGGCGGAAGCCGAAAAGGCTACGGAAACGGCGGGAGCGTATTCCGCCGATACGGAAAAAGCGGAAGGAAACGGCGCCGTTACGGAAATAATAACCGTTGAAGCCGTTTTTGAAAAAGCGGGCGCGGATAATGCCGCCGCAGAAATAAAGACCGCCGAGAGTTCCGAACAAGCGGACGGCAAGAACGCGGGCGCCGAGGAGCAAACTATCGGCGAGATAAACGCCGTGTCGACCGAGCAAACGGGGGACAGCGTCGCCGATATAAAGACGGACGGCGCGGCGAACGCGGAAGCCGGCGTCAAAGCGGCGTCCGAAGTTGCCGAAAAGGCGCAAAAAACGGCGGCTCCCGCCGTCAAACCGAGACAGGCTCCCGTCAAAAGAGCGGAGGCCGCAGAGGAAAAGATTACTATGGAGGACGTTTTAGCGTCCAAAAACAGCAGTTTTGTCTATAAAGCGGGCAAAAAGGTTACGGCGACTATCATAAACGCGGGCGAAAACGGCGTGGACGTCGCTATCGGCGGCAAAAAGGACGGCTTTATCGATAAAAGCGAAATGAATATCGACGGAAGCTACGATCCGTCATCGTATAAAATCGGCGACGTTGTGGACGCGGTCATAATAGAAAATCCTAATAAGGGCGGCTCTTATATTAATCTTTCCAAAAAACAGATAGACATAATTCGCGAAAACGACAAGGTATGCGCCGAGATTCTGAAAGGCGCGGAATTTAAGATGGTGTGCGATAAGATTGCGAAGGGCGGCATAACCGGCAAATACGGCTCCTATACGGTGTTCGTTCCCGCGTCGCAAATAAGGATCGGCTTTGTCAAAAATCCGGAAGAATTTTTGGGCAAGCCGCTCAGGCTAAAGGCTCTCCCGCCTAAGGACAAGGAAGCCGACGCGGTCGTTTCGGAAAACGCGGCGGCGGACGGCGCGACTGACGAAAACGCGGCGGTCCGGACGGACGAGCGCGCCCTAACGCGGAATAAGACGCATACGGGGAAATTTATCGTCGCATCACAGAGAGTTATATTGGAGAAGGAGAGGCGCGAAAAAGAGGACGAATTTTGGAATTCCATACGCGTAGGCGACGTCGTAAGAGGAAAGGTCAAGAGATTCGTGCCGTTCGGAGCGTTCGTAAGCGTGAACGGCTTTGATTGCCTCGTGCATATCTCGGACTTGTCGTGGAGCAGAGTGGAAGATCCGTCGAGGGTTTTGAAAATAGACGAAACCTACGAATTCGTCGTCTTGAAGACCGAAAGGGAAACCAACAAAATTTCCCTGGGCTATAAACAACTTCAAAAAAGACCTTACGATTTGGCGCAGGAAAAATTTCCGGTCGGCTCGATCGTTCGGGGCAGAGTCGAGAGAATCAAGGAATTCGGAGCGTTCGTATCCATAGACGAGGGCGTGGACGGACTTGTTCATGTTTCGCAAATTTCTCACGATTGGATAAAAAATGCCAACGAGGTATTGAAAGTCGGCGATATGGTATCCGCTAAGGTCATGAGCTTCGACGAAAACAGAATTACGTTAAGCATTAAGGAATTAACCGAAAAACCGGAGTATCCGGAAGAATTTTATGAGGAGCGCGCGGACGGCGAACCGCAGGAATCCCGCGAAAAAAGATTCAAAAAACGCGAGGCGGCAAGGCGGGACAGAACCGAAACGGTAACGCAGGACGGGAGCTTCGACAGACGGACGGTCGGTCCTGACAGACCGAGGAGAGACAGACGCCCGAGACAGAACGAGGGCTTCGGACAGAGCGAATGGGTGGCGTCGTCCACCGCGACTACCTCTCTCGGCGATTTGTTCAAGGGAATCAAATTAGACGTCGATTCTAACGAATAAATTACGTTTTAATTACGGCAAATCGAGTTTTTAAAAATTTGAGGTGTGTTCATGTAAACGGAAACGAGAGGATTTTAGGCGATTTTCACGCTTTTTGAAACCGTTTAACGGGCATTGCGCCGAGTGGGGAAAAATCAACGCAAGAAGAGGCAAATAAGCGCGAAAAACGTATCGTTTGCGCTTTATGAGAACACGCCCTAAAAAATTACCCTGGAAAGCGGGTAATTTTTTTTTAAGATTTTCTCCGTATTTTTAAAGCGAAAGATTTTCCGCGCAAATTAAAAAAACTCCAAAAATTTCATTTTTCGGCAGACTATAAACAAAGTGCGGAATAAAATTTTTTTTAAAATCAAAAAAGTGAAAAAACAAAAAACGCCCACAAAATCGCTTGACTCGGACGACATATAATATTTTTGAGAGATATCGGAGAAAGACTGCGGATAACCCGAAAAAATTCAAAAGGTCGGAGAGTAAAAATGGCGGATTAAAAATAAAATGTAAATAAGGACGAAATTGTTGGTTGTCGGTGCGGACAAAGTGGAGAACGCGCCGGCGGCGAACGAACAAAAACCGGCGGATACGGTGGGCGCGAATGCCGGTGAGACCGCAGGCGGGAGACGATCCGAGTACGCGGAGCGTCGCGGCGGTATGCGCGGGCGCGCTTATCATATTTTTGGCGGCGGTATTTTTTATAATACGCGATATGAACATATCCGCGGCGGAGGCTAACGCGCTCAACCTGATAAA
>JAISOS010000071.1 GCA_031275485.1 Clostridiales bacterium
ATCGCTTGATAGACGCCCGAAGTTTCGGCATAATTGGCATAATTTGACCGAATAATACCGCTTCGGATTTGCGCCGCGCACGGCAGACGCGCGAATGCAAGCGCGCCGCCTTATAACGGGTCCTATTTTTATCCTTCTTAAATTCTCCGCTCGATATCCGCCCCCCGCGCGAGCGCGTTAAACGCGAAGCATAAAAAGAGACAAAAAAACCGTTACGCGCGTATAACGGCATAATTTCCGAACTTACATGAATTAACATAAAGCCAATTGGAGATTATCGAAAAGATAAACCGTAATTCTTTTGCGATAATAACGGGGATTATAATTGCGGAATAAAAGGATCTGCGGGAGGTTGCATGGAACAAATTTTCAGATATGAAAACGGAATGAGGGCGGTGCTTTCGTACATGGAGAGTGTACGTTCAGTCGCCGTCGGCGTTTTTGTGGATACCGGTTCGATAAACGAAACGGCAAAGGACAACGGTATTTCGCATCTCATCGAGCACATGCTCTTTAAAGGAACGAAAAAGCGTAACGCGTTTCAGATTGCCGACGATATAGACATTTTGGGCGCGCAGATAAACGCCTTTACCTCGAAGTCGTCTACATGCTATTATACGATTTCGACTTTTGATCACACCGAAGAATGTATGGAAATCCTTTCGGACATATTTTTCGATTCCGTCCTCGACGAGGGTGAATTGGAAAAGGAAAAAAGCGTGGTCGTCGAAGAGATAAATATGGTTGAGGATTCGCCGGAGGAATTCGTTATGGAGCTTGTGATGGAAAAGTATTACGGCGGACATCCTCTCTCTCGCCCGATTTTGGGCACGAAAAGGAACGTCGCGGGCTTTTCTTCCGACGATATGCGCTCCTATATGAAGCGGTTCTATACGGCGGATAACGTCGTAATTTCCGTCGCGGGGCATATCGCGCCAGAGGAAACGGACAGGCTCGTAAGGAAGTTTTTTTACGATCGGTTCGCGGACTCCCGCGCCGCGGGCGGCGAGAAGCCGCGCCATAAGCGGCACGCGGGTAAGGCGGCGTCCGTCGTTCGCAAAAAAGATATAGAGCAGGCGAACATAGCTTTCGCTTTTCCGTGTTACGAGTTCAAACACAAAAACGAGATGGCGTTGCACGCCTTTAACAACATATTCGGCGGCGGCATGAGCTCGCGCCTGTTTCAGCGAATAAGGGAAAAACTCGGGCTTGCGTATTCCGTTTATTCGTATGTCTCGACCTATAAAAACGACGGAATGTTTATGATATATCTAGGCGCAAATCCGACGCAGGCGAGAGCGGCTGTCGACGAGGTTTTCGCGGTCATCGACGGAATTTTAAAGGACGGGATTACGGACAGAGAATTTTTGAGCGGCAGAGAACAGCTGAAAGGCGGATTGGTTTTGGGACAGGAAAGTTCCGGCGCTATTATGAAAGCGAACGCTAAATATATGCTCGGCGCGGACGAAGCGTTCGATTTTGATAAGCTGTTGAAGGATATCGACGCGGCGAAAAAAAGCGATATAACCGACGCGGCGCGGTATATATTCGATTATAACAGAATGGCGGCGGCGTTCGTGGGCAGAAAGGCGGACGGTATATTCGACGGAATATTGTAAGTTTTTTTATTTTTCTATTTTTAAAATTATGAGAGGGAAACCTTTTGCGTTTTATCGGACGCGGCGGCAAACTGTTCGCGGCGGCGGGCGCGTGTCTTTTCCGCGTATATTCGGACAAAAGTCCGCCGCGACTTTAAGCAACGTCCGCGTTTTCGTCTTTGTCTCCGCAAAAAAATCCGCCACCGGGTTTCTCGCGCCGTTTGCCGCCGCGTTCTGAAAAACGTTTTTCCCCCCCCGCGCTTCTTTTTTTTTAAAACTTCGGCGATATTTTTTGTGGAATGACGTACAATAGGAAACGCGCGGAACTTCGCGGTAAAATGCCGAAAAACGCATAAAAATACGCCTGAAAATTCCGAACGGTATATGGAGATACGCGCTGAAAATTATGTGAAAACGCATAAAAACGCGGCGGAAAATACGTTAAAATACCGTAAGAAACGCGAAAAAATATGCGGAAAACGTTTTCAAAATACGCTAAAATTACGGAAAATATGTAACGTCGAAAAAAATGTGAGAATTGGGAGAAAAAAAGTGTTATGAAAATCGGTAAATCGGGCGGAGAAATTATAAATAACGACAAATTGGAAACGATTTTTCATTATCAAAATCTTTTCGACGGCTTTGTCAAAAAGGAAAGAAATCTCAATTTTTCTAAAGAAGAGTGGATTCAAAAGGAAATTCTGGCGACGCTCTCCGAGCTTTCAGAGCTTTTGACCGAGGTCAATTTTAAGTGGTGGAAAAATCCCAAGCCTTTAAACGAAGACAATATTAAAGACGAGCTTGTCGATATTCTCCATTTTTTTGTCGGAATGTGCCTAAACGCCGGTATGTCCGCGGACGAGCTTTTTCAAAGATATTTGAACAAAAACAAGGAAAATTTCGACAGACAAAACGGCGTTTCCGACAAAAAAGGCTACGAGTTGAAGTAGAAAGACGGCGTTTCCGATAAAAAAGATCGCGAATTTGAAAATAAGACGGTATTTCCGATACAAAGACCGTGAACCGGAAAAACGGTATTCATCAAACAAACGCGAAAAAACGAATATAAAAAAAACGGATAAAAATTCAAAAAGAACGGCGTTTTCGGCAAAAAAGTGAAGAACAAGAGAAAAAACGGACGTAAAAGCAAAAAATTCAACTTAAAAACGTCGTTTCAAAAAAAACGAACGTGAAAAACGGCCGTTAAAATCCGTTGAAAATAATCGGAAAATATGATATCATAAATACGGTAGCCGCGATTCAAAGAACCGCGCCGCGCTTTTGTGGAATATAATATGCGGAAACGCGGTTTAATGCGGGTTGACGTTGTACCGTCGGGATTTAATACTACCGTAGCCGCGCGGATTTTATCGGGAAAAAATTTGAATAAAACGCAACGGTAAAGTTTTGATTTAATACGGACGCGTTAGTTTTTTTTGAGCGGTTACGATTGATTGATTTATTGATACCGTTCGATCGGGGTTTGCGCGAACGTATTGTCGGGTTTGTTTTTCGGAGGGAGCGGGCGTTATGGACGGAGGTTTGGTAATAAGCAGAAAAAGCCGTTTGAGAACAGGATTGATTGCGGCGTTTTTTTTCGCGTTGGTCGTTTTGACGTTTCTTTCCGGAATATTGTCCGAACGTCTCGGCGTGGTTAAGGACACGCTTTTGGGCATATTCGGGCTTGCGGCATACGCGTATTCAATATTTACGTTGCTTGTCGCGCCCGCTCTTCTTTTTCAGTTCAAAATCACGGTGCGCCCGCTGACGCTGGTCAAGTTCGCGGCATTTTTCGTCGTTTTTATAATGCTTCTGCACGTGCTGACGGCGAGAAGCTTTATAGACGGAGGTTTCTCCGGTTATTGCGCTCGGTCTTTCGAGAGCGGGGACACCGCAGGCGGTTTGATATTCGCCGCTTTGACGTACCATACGGCGGCCGCGCTCGGTTATAGGTCGGCGGTCGCTTTGTACGCGATCGCGCTGTTCGGCATATTGCTCGCTATCGTGATACCCTATTTCAAAGCCGGACGCGGCGCGGACGCTGCGGGTCGGAGGCTTGAACTCTCCGAGGTGACGAGAGGCGGAATCCAAAGCCACCCCGTTTATAAGCGGTCGCGCGCGCCTCGGAGCGGAGAGGCGGAGAAAGAGCGCGTAGGCGATACGCCGGCGGCGGGAGCGAACGAAGCGGGCGGTTTAAAAAAACATCGTCCGCCGGACGGCGGGGACGCGGGCGGCGGTTTCGGCGTTAAATATAAGGGTTTTGACCCTAAATATCCGAATAAGGATTATGGAGAGGATTCCGCGAAAAGAACAGCTCTCGAAGCGCTTTACGGTACGGACGAAACGAGAATTATAATCGACGGTATCGGAGCGCGTTGCGGCGCGGACACAACGGAGCGCGCTTCGTCCGCCGGAAACGGGGCGGAACCCGTTTTGACGGATAAGATCGAATACGAGGTATTTTCCGATCCGTCGGAACTGTCCGACGAGGATATAAGCCTGTATACGAACGGCGGGCGCAGAAAAATTCTGGAGGAAAACCGGAAGAATCTGAAAGCCGCCGAGAAAGGCGCGGACGGCGATTATTATTACGGCGCGACGGACGGCGGTTGCGCCGCAAAATCGGGGGGCGCGGTCTATAATCCGAGACATTCCGGCAACTATGACGACGGCACGGCTCCGTTTGGCGGCTACGATTATGCCGCGGCGAGAGCGGACGCGGAGATCGCCGGAACCGGCGGCGCGGATTACGCCTACGGCGCGGCGTCGGGCGGCTCCGAAACGACGCCGGGCGACAGGCGCATGCCGAACTTCATAGGGAGCGATATAGCGGACGCCGCGAGATATTTGAGAGAAGAAGCGGCGCGCGAAAGACTCAAAAAAGCCGAAGAGGACAAAAAACGCCGCGATGAGGAAGCCGCGGCGAGAGCCGACGGGTTTAACCGCGTGAAAAGCGGCAAGCAATTCGGATTTGTGGACGACGACGGGGACGAGCCCGAGGAGTTTATAAATAAGAGCGGAAGCGCGTCGCTTAAAGCGGGCGGCGTGTCCGACGGCGCGGAATACGCCCGTAAAAACGGAAACGGCTTAAAATACGGCGGCAAAGACGCGGATGCCGTAGAAATAGAGGACACTGAACGCGGCGGAGATTACTATGAGGACGAATACGGCGGCGACGCGGACGCGGATAAGGACGGCGAATACGAAGGTTACGGCGAGGACGGCACGGCGGGCGAATATGACGGCGGCGATTATTATAAGGGCGGATGCGGCGGCGCGGACGGCGTAAAAAGTACGGATAAAAATTCCGAATACGGAACGGGAAATTTGGATAAGAATCCCGCTTGCGGTGCGGATAATAACGGAAGAAGCGCCGCTTGCGGCAAGGGAAATCCGGATCAGAGCTTTGATAAAAGCCCCGAATGCGAGATAAAAGCCGTCGATAAAAATACTGCGGACGGCATAAATGCCGCGAATAGCGGCGGACCGCTCGAGCCGATACGGCTTCCGACCGGCACGCGGCTTGCGGGGCAACATACCGTCGGTGGCGGGATGAAAAACAAAAACGACAAGGACAAGCAACTTACGTTTGAGGAAATCAAGCCCGTGCGCCGACGCGCTTACGTCGCGCCGCCCGTCGAACTTTTGCTTGATCGTTCTGGCGACTTCGCCGACGATTCTATCGAAATAGAATCCAATATGAGAAAGCTTGAGGAGTGCTTTGCCCACTTCAAGATAAACGCGACGCGCTACGACGCTCTCAGAGGACCTACGTTTACGCGCTATGAGTTGCAAATGCCGCCGGGCATACCCGTTTCAAAGGTCGTGAATCTCGACAGTAACATTTCAATGGTGCTCGCGTCAAAAAAACGCGTGAGGATAGAGGCGCCGATTCCCGGCAAAAACGCTTTCGGCATCGAGGTGCCAAACAAGAAATCTTATCCCGTGGGAATGAGGGAATTGGTCGATACGGACGAGTTTTACGGAGGCGGCGAAAAGGGTTTGCGCTTTACAATCGGAAAGGATATTTCAGGAGAAAACTATTACGGCGACATTACGGATATGCCGCATCTTTTGATCGCGGGCTCGACGGGTTCCGGCAAAAGTTGCTGTCTGAACGCGCTCATAGTCAGTCTTTTGTACAGATATACTCCCGAAGAGGTCAGGTTGATTCTGATAGATCCGAAACGCGTCGAATTGAATCAATACAACGGTTTGCCGCACTTATTGCTGCCGGAAACGATCAAGGACGAGGAAAGAGCGCTGAACGCCCTCGACTGGGTGGTTAAGGAGATGAAAAGACGCTACGAGCTTATGTCGGAAAGCGAGGTCAACCACATCGACGAATACAACAGAGGCGTGGACAGAGAGGATCGCCTGTACCGAATAGTGATAATAGTGGACGAGGTGGCGGAGCTCGTCACGAGTATGGGCAGGGATTTCGACGACAGGATCAAGAGCATCGCCCAACTCGCGCGCGCGGCGGGAATTCACGTGATTTTGGCGACGCAAAGACCGTCTGTCGACATAATAACGGGCGTTATCAAGTCTAATCTCCCCTCGCGCATAGCTTTTGCGGTTATGAATAATTATGACTCGCAGACTATTTTGGGCAGGAACGGTGCGGAAAAGTTGCTCGGCAAGGGCGATATGCTTTTTCAAAGCCAGAATATGCCCGAACCCGTGAGATTGCAGGGCGTGCTTATAGAGAGGAGCGAAATCAACGAAATCGTTAAATTTATCAAGGAGAACAACGAGGCGTATTTCGACGCGGCGATAGACGCGGAGGTCAATACCGTCAAGGAAACGACGCAGGGAAACGCCGACGCATACGGAAACAAGAGCGATGGCAAGCCGGCAGTAGACGATTTATTTGTGAGGGCGGTGAATTTGGTTATAGAGAACGGCGGCGCGTCGATAGCCGTATTGCAACGTAAATTCGCGATAGGCTTTTCGCGCGCGGGACGCATTATGGATATGATGGAGGAGATGAAAATCGTCGGCAAGGGCGAAGGCGCAAAACCGCGCCCCGTGCTTATGACGCTCGACGAATTCTACGAGACCTACGGC
Organism: Clostridiales bacterium; assembly: GCA_031275485.1. Lineage (GTDB taxonomy): Bacteria > Bacillota > Clostridia > Christensenellales > JAISNN01 > JAISNN01. Next base: position 6,669 of record JAISOS010000071.1, read on the forward strand.
GATTTATTGCAAAACGAGGAATGAGAAGGAAAAAAGCTAAACTTAAAGAAACCCGTAAAGCTGTTGAAGAAAAAAGCGGAGCGGTGAAAACGTATCCGGCGGTCGTATACCGCAGAACCGCGAGAAAACGTTAGTAAACAGACCGCTTGCGGTAAGCGCGGGTTTTGAGCGGAATAAAGGCGGGAAACTACAACGGAAGCGGACGGAAACCGCCGGCAAAACGAGTCGGCAAGCTGTTTGCGGTAGGCGCGGGTTTTGAACGGATACGGTCGGAAATTATCCCGAAAAAAGAAAGCGGCCGACGAATAGGGAAATACGTACAATTAAGAAAATTAAAGAAATAACGGAGAACGTGAAACGATAAATGCCGAATGAAAAAAAATCGAAAATAAAAATAGGCTTTATCTCGCTGGGGTGCGACAAGAACCGTCTGGACACCGAGTATATGATCGCCGCGCTGAAAAACGACGGTTACGCGGTTACGAACGATAAGGACGCCGCCGATATTATCGTGGTCAACACCTGCGGTTTTATAGACTGCGCGAAAACCGAGTCCGTGGACGCCGTGCTGGAAGCCGCCGCGCTCAAAAAAAACGGCTTAAAAAAATTGATAGTTACGGGATGCTTCGCCGAAAGATACGGCGGCGGGCTGTTAAAAAAAATCCCCGAGGCGGACGCCGTTTTGGGGGTGGGCGCTTACGATACGATAAGAGAAACGGTGGAAAAAATCTTGGAGGGCGAGCGCGTTCTCAACCTTGAAAAAAATACGTACGACTTCAAGGAGCGCGTCGTTACCACGCCTTTTCACTACGCGTATCTCAGGATTGCGGACGGGTGCGACAACAGATGCTCTTACTGCGCGATTCCGTACATAAAGGGGGCGTACAGGTCGCGGACTTTCGAATCTATCGGCGAGGAGTTAAAAAAACTCAAAGAGAGCTACGATATAAAAGAACTTATTTTAGTCGCGCAGGACGTTACGCGCTACGGCGTAGATATATACGGGGAATACGGGCTTTTGAAGCTTCTTGATCTTATAGAAGGGTACGGATTTCCTTGGGTTCGCCTGCTGTATTGTTATCCGGAGCTTGTTACGGACGAGCTTATAAGGGCGGTCGGCGAGAGGCGCGGCGGACTCTGCAAGTATCTCGATATTCCCTTGCAGCACGTAAACGACGGTGTTTTAAGGAGCATGAACCGAAGAAACGACGGCGCGTACGCGAGACGGCTTATAGACAGAATCAGGAATATAGACGGCGGAATTTCCGTGCGCTCCACTTTCATCACGGGCTATCCTACGGAAACCGAGGCGGACTTCGAGGAGCTTTGCCGCTTTATAAGCGATTATAAACTCGACAACGCGGGTTTCTTTACTTTCTCAAAGGAAGAGGGGACGGCGGCGGCGCGGCTCAAAGATCTGCATTACCGAACCAAACGTCGCCGCCGCGATACGCTTAGGGCTATTCAGGCGGACGTTATGGCGGAAAAAAATAAGAGCAGGATCGGCGGAACCGATTTGATTCTATATGAGGGCGTAGACTATGAAAAGGGTTTTTTTTACGGCAGGAATCAATTCAACGCGCCCGATATAGACACGCTTGTCTATTTGGAGAGCGATATTCCGCTCGATGTCGGCAAATTCTATACGGCCGAAATAATCGGCGCAGTAGACGGCATAGATTTGAAAGCGAGAGTAACGGACGAGGTTTTTTTGTGAAAATATGTGAAAAAATAAAACGGGAAAACCTTTTTTTAAAAAGGTTGTTTCCGGCGCTTCTTTCCAAGAGCTTTCGGTATAAGATCATTTACGGAACGGGCGGATAAAGCGAATTGGACGAAAAGGAAACGTCATACGAAATTACATGGAAACAAATACGGAAAACGCGGACGCGGCGGTTTCAGGTTATATTCCTAAAAAGCTTAACCGCAGATTCGGTTATAATCCGTAAAGAGTTTAACCGCGGTATTCGTTTTAAGCGAAACCGTTAAAATGTTAAAGTTTTTCGGAAAGGGGTACCGGGAAACCTTTTCTTTACAAAAGGTTTCCTCCCCGCATAAATCTTGAAAAAAAATCAAGGAGCAAGAAATGAAAATCACAGCGAATAAAATCACACTTTTACGTATAATGCTCGTACCGTTCGTTTTGGTATTCTTATTTTTAGGAAAAACGTTTTTCTTTGCGCCGTACATAGCCTGCGCGGTATACCTGGCGGCCGTCTTTACGGACGCGGTGGACGGTAGCTTCGCGAGGAGAACTAAAACCGTTTCGGCGATGGGCAAATTCTTAGATCCGATTTCCGATAAGATTTTCGTCAACGGCATTATGACGGCCCTAATTTTCACGGGAGTATTCTTTCACGGCAGGGACAGCGCGCTGACCTATATAAACGCCGCCTGTATTATCGTTATGCTGACGCGCGAGTTTGCGATTTCGGGTATCAGGCAGATAGCCGCCGAGCGCGGTACCGTCATCGCCTCCGACAAATACGGCAAGATAAAAACGGTTTTGACGTTCATATCGTTCGGTATGTACATATTGGCGACGGCGGAAAGCGGCAACGAAACCGTGGATTTAATTTCGGACGCGGCGCGCTGGGGCGGTCTGGTCTTTTTTTACGCGGCGGCGGTGTTTTCAGTGCTGTCGGGAATAAATTATTATCTGCAAAATAAGGACGCGTTGAAAGGATAAAAACAGAGTCCGTTCGCGGCATACATGGCGGCAAAGGGCAATTCGCCGTTTACGGCGCGATTCCGCGCCGCAGACGCATGGCCGATAAGGATAAAATAAAGGACTTAAAGAATAAAGCAATTCGCGTAGTACCGGTAGCGGCGGGCCGTCCGCCGCTTGCGGCGCGGAATCACGTAAACGGCGGTTGAGATAGACGGTTGAATTTTAATGAAAATTCAGGAATTCCGGAAATGCCGAAAAAAAGTAAAAGAAGAGGGCTTTTATGCCGAATGAAGACATTGTTTTAAGGCTTTTTGCGCTTTGCCGCGAAAAGAACATTATGCTTTCGGTCTGCGAGAGTCTGACGGGCGGACTTGTCATCGACAGTCTGATAAGCGAAGCGGGCGCATCGCAATTCGTTTACGAGGGCGTTGTCGCGTATTCCAACCTCTCGAAAATCCGCCGTCTGTCCGTAAAAGAGGAGACCCTAGAAAAATTCGGAGCGGTAAGCGCGGAAACGGCGCTCGAAATGGCGGAGGGGTTATTTAGGAGCGGCGTAGGCGCGGTGCGCGCGACGCTTTCGACGGCGGACGGTATACGCGCGGTAGGGACAACCCGTTTGACGGCGGACAGTGCGCGCGCGGTCGGAGCGACGCTTTCGACGACGGGCGTCGCGGGACCGGACGGCGGTAGCGCGGAAAAGCCCGTCGGACTTACCTATATAGGCGTATGCGTGGACGGACGGACGGATGCGCATAAATTCATATTCGGCGGCGGCAGGGCGGAGATCAGAGAGCAGGCGGCGCGGAAGGCCTTGGAATTGCTGGAAAGCGCTGTTCGCGGTAGCGATACGAACGTTATTGTAGGGAGTTCCGATTCTCCTCAAGTGGATAATAAATATGAATAAATATGGGCGGCATTGCGAAAGAGGCTTGTAAGATTAAGAAAAAACGCAAAAAACAAAGTAAAAAAGACAAAACGAAAATAAAACAACGGAACCCGCTCGCCGGTATATAATATCGCCGGTAAGAGAGTCCGATAAGGAAGGAACGTAATTTATGGAAGAGAAAAGCAAAAAATCCGAACCGAAAATTTTGGCGCCGGTACCGCCCGAGGGCAGAGCGGAGGCATTGGAGCAGGTGATTAAGGTTATCGAAAAGCAGTTCGGCAAGGGCGCGATAATCAAAATGGGCGCGAAAAGCGCGGTCGCGATAGACGTAATTCCCACGGGTTGTATGACGCTTGACGCGGCGCTGGGCGTGGGAGGCGTTCCGCGCGGCAGAATTGTGGAAATTTACGGACCGGAATCGTCGGGCAAGACGACGGTTTCTCTGCATATCATTGCCGAGGCGCAAAAAAACGGCGGCACGGCGGCATTTATAGATGCGGAACATGCGCTGGACCCCGTTTATGCGGCTAAATTGGGCGTCAATTTGGACGAATTGTACGTTTCCCAGCCCGATAACGGGGAGCAGGGCTTAGACATCGCGGAGGCTTTGGTCAGAAGCGGCGCTGTGGATATAATCGTCGTCGATTCCGTCGCCGCGCTTACCCCGAAGGCCGAAATCGACGGGGATATGGGCGATTCGCATATGGGCTTACAGGCGCGGCTTATGAGTCAGGCTCTGCGGAAGCTCGCGGGCGCGGCAAGCAAGACCAAGACCTGCATCATTTTTATCAATCAGCTGAGGGACAAAATAGGCATAGCCTACGGCAGTCCCGAGGTAACGGCGGGCGGAAAAGCGTTGAAATTTTATGCGAGTATGCGTTTGGACGTGCGGCGAGGCGAGGCGGTCAAGGACGGTTCCGAGGTCATAGGCAACAAAACCAAGGTCAAGGTCGTCAAAAATAAACTCGCGCCGCCGTTTAAACTCGCGGAATTTGACATATTGTACGGACAGGGGATTTCCAAAAACGCGTGTATTCTCGATATCGCGGTGGATACGGGGTTGGTCGTGAAAAGCGGCTCATGGCTCGGCTATAAGGACGAAAAAATCGGGCAGGGCAGGGAAAAGGCGCTGGCGTATTTGAAGGAGCATCCGGAGATTCTTAGCGAGATAGAAACCGCTTTAAGAGCTACATACACGAGCAAGGCGAGCGACGAGGACGATGAGGTTAAAGCCGCCGAATAAGCATATGCAATAAAGTAAATAATAAATTTTGCGAAATTTTCGATAATAGCATAAAAACGACGGCGTTAAACGTTGAAAATGCGAATAAAAAACGGGCGGCATAAGCGCTGAAAATGAGAATAAAACGGCGGTATAGATCTCCGAAAAAATGCGCGTAAAAACGGCGACGCGACCGTCTGAAATTACATATGATAACGGCGGTATCTTCAAAACGCCGAGTTGCGGGGTAGAGTTATGCTGAATATAAAGAATGTGGATTTCATCACGTCGGCGGCGTCACCGTCCGGTTTTATTTCGGACGGCGTACAGATAGCCGTCGCGGGCAGGTCGAACGTCGGGAAATCGTCTTTTATAAATATGCTCGTAAACCGAAAAAATACGGCGCGGGTTTCCGGAACGCCGGGCAGAACTCGCCTTATAAATTACTTCGGCGTGGAAACTAGTCTCGGGAATTTCATATTGACGGATCTTCCGGGCTACGGTTTCGCGAAAGTGTCAAAAGAGGAAAAGGCGGGCTGGGGTAGACTCATAGAGAGTTATTTCGAGGCGGAACCGAACGTTACGGTTTTCGTACTCGTGGACGTGCGCCATACTCCGACTGCGGACGATAAAAAACTTATAGAATACCTCTATTATAGGGCGACGCCGTTCTATATCGCCGCAAACAAGAGCGACAAGCAAAGCAGATCAGCGAATATAAAATCAAAACGTGAAATCGCCGCTTTTTTGAAAGTGGGTTCGGACAATATCGTTTTGGTTTCGTGCGCGGACAGGTCGGGGCGTGAAGAGGTTCTCGACATCATAGGCGGCATATTGACGGACGGCGCGGAATAGTTTTTGGAGGAACGAGCGTTATACTCGTAAAACTTTTAAATTAGACTTTGTCCGATTTGAAGAATGCCGTCTTTTTAAAAACGGCGCGGCGGTTTCTTCGCCTGTTAATACCGTTCGTAATTACACGCCAAAAACGAAGAGCTTTTTGCGGTCGAGTTTTACGCGGCGGAAAAATCGCGCGCGATACGGCTGAAAGCATAATACCCGTATTTGACTTAATAGCGGAGCGAAAACGGACGGCGCGGCGGGGTGCGTTGACGGACGGCGGGGCAATGTGTCGACAGCTCCTTGGTCAAGCGCGGTTGAATTTGCCGTTTATAGCGCTTACTTTAATAAATGCGATCGTTATGGATTGAATATGATTGAATATGACAAAAAACTCAAACGCTTATATTTGCCAAATTTTAATTCATAACGGCTATGATATAATATTAAAACCTTTTTGAAAGGGGCGCGAAGGAAATTTTGAGAACGATATGTTTCTCCTCCGCGCATGAAAAAATAACAACGCAAACAAAAAAACAGGAGAAAGCTATGAAGTGTATTTATTGCGGAGAAACGGAAAGTAAGGTTATCGATTCGCGCGTGAGCGAGGATGGGACGAGCATAAGGCGCAGGCGCGAGTGCATTGCTTGCGGCAAGCGTTTCACGACTTACGAAAAGATAGAACCCGTGGCGGTTTACGTCATAAAAAAGAGCGGCAACAGGCAGCCTTTCGATGCGCAAAAAATCCGCGCGGGCATAATAAGAGCTTGCGAAAAACGTCCCGTTCCGATAAGTAAAATCAATAACCTTATCGCGGAAATCGAAAAAAACGTGTATAATATGCCCGATAACGAAATCCAGAGCAGTAAAATCGGCGATCTCGTTATGCAGGGCTTAAAGGACATCGACGACGTGGCATACGTGCGTTTCGCTTCGGTGTACCGTCAGTTCAAGGATATAAATACGCTTCTTTTGGAAATCAAGGATATTCTGAACGCCAAAAGCGGCGAGAATAAATGAAAATTTGTCCGGAGGCGGAGAGAATTTTCGCAAGCGAAATACGAACGCGTTTTAAAAAACCAAAAGCGGTGAAAGTTAAATGAAAAAATTTATTTACGAAGGAGAACCTTCAAAAATTTCAGGCGTTTCAGAAAGGTTCGGCATTTCGTATAACGCGCTGACCGTTCTGTTGCGTAAGGGTGAAATAAGGCTTAACGGCAGAAAAATTTACGACAACGAAACCGTGCGCGGCGGTGACGAAATCACCGTTTATACGCGTCCGCAAAAGCCTCCCGTGATTTACGAGGATATGAATATCCTCGCCGTTTACAAGAGAAAGGGGATAAAATCAGACGGCGGCGACGGCTTCGAGGGCGAGATAAGAGAGACGGGTGGCGACTATGGAGCCGCAGAATTGTGCCATCGTTTGGACACTAACACGGACGGAATCGTGTTGTTCGCAAAGGACGCCGCCACGAAATACGAAATTCTCGGAGCTTTTCGAGCGCAAAATATCGAGAAAAGATATCTGGCGTTGGTATTCGGCGCATTCGACAAGGACGGGCTTTATACGGCGTACAGCTCGAAGGACGATAAAGCTGGAACGGTCTTTGTGAGCGGAGACTGCTTCAAAGGCTGCGAGCGCATAGAAACGCGTTTTTCACGCGTCCGTTTCCTTGAAAATTCGGGGCTTTCGGTTGTGGACGTCGCGCCGATTACGGGGAAAACCCACCAAATCCGCGCCCATTTAAGGCATCTCGGTTTTTTCATTTTAGGCGACGGCAAATACGGCGACGAACGCGTAAACCGCCGCTTCCGCGTTTCAAAGCAACAGCTTACCGCCTACAAAATCGGATTCAATCTTCCGGAAACGAGCATTCTTTCTTATTTAAACGGGAAAGTCATAGAATTGAAAAATCCCGAAAGTTTTTTGAGGATTCCGAATTCGGAAGGATTTTTTTAAAAAAAGGCTTTTTCGCAACGCAGTAAAATCGCATGGAACGATTATACGTTGCGCCCAAACATATCTATAACATGTATTTCCCGCGTATTCATTATGCAAAATTATGCGCAATTATGCATAATAATCATACATATTACGCAAATATGTTAAACGCATAGCGCCGCGTATTCGTTGCAAAAGCGTATGTATAATTGCGCGAATATATGCATAATTATACAAAAATAAATACGCGAGTGTTATGATAAAAAACGCTAAAAATATTCGACGGCACAAAAGGAGGGGAGCGGCTTTTAAATATGGAAAAAAAGACCGTTTTAATTACGGGCGCGAGCCGCGGAATCGGCGCGGCGGCGGCGGAGTTGTTTGCCGCGAACGGATATAACGCCGCGATTAATTATTACAAATCGCGGGCTGAAGCCGAAAGCCTAAAGGAGAAAATTTTAAGGCGTGGCGGCGGAGCGGAGATTTTTCGTTGCGACGTGTCCGACGCGCGGCAAGCTGCGGAAATGACGGCGGCGGTCAAGGCGCGCTATAAAACCGTCGACGCGCTTATAAACAATGCGGGAATCGCTTTGTACGGGCTGTTCACGGACCTTAGCGGCGACGATTGGGAGCGGCTTTCGGCGGTCAATATTTCGGGTGCGCTCAATGTTTCCAAGTCGGTTCTGCCCGATATGATAAGCCGAAAAAGCGGTTGTATTATAAATATCTCGTCGGTTTTAGGGCTTTACGGCGCGTCTTGCGAGGTCGCTTACAGCGCGGTAAAGGCGGCGCTCATAGGCTTTACGAAGGCGCTCGCAAAGGAGGTCGGACCGTCCGGAATCCGCGTAAATTGCGTTGCGCCCGGCGTGATTATGACCGATATGAACAAAAACCTGACCGAAGAGGATATGAACGCCTTAAAAGCGCAAACCTCTTTGAACGCGTTCGGCGCACCTTTAGATATAGCGCACGCCGCGCTGTTTTTAGCGTCGGACACATCGAAATATATTACCGGACAAATACTAAGCGTCGACGGCGGTTTGGTTATGCTTTAGGTAGAGATTTTTTATGTTGTCCGTATTTTTGCCTTGCCTCTAATTCTCTTCTACAGTCTCTTACAATCGCTTTTCCTCCTATCCCCGATGGGATAGACCAGCTATGAAAAGTCAAGTAAAAAATGGCTGCATTGGAGGTTGAGATGTAAAATAAATGATATGAATTAATTGGGCAAGACCCGGACGTAGGGTTGACCGGAGCGCATGACGGCGAAGACGATATTGACAAGTTTTCGCATGACGGCGGAAATGGCGACGAAGTGGTGTTTGCCTTGGGAGCGTTTCTTATCATAAGAGGGCTTTTAAGGCGGGGTTATGTAAGACTCCGGCGGTAGCGGCGAGAAAGAAAGCGCGTCTGAGGTAAGGTGAACCGCGCTTAGACATACGGGCTCTTGGATGCGGTAAATTCGCCCGATTGTGAAACGGACGGGTCTATGCCGGCGAAAGCGGCGGATTTTTCTGGTTTGTCGAAGCGGTTAACGTCGCCGATTTCGGCGATTACCGTTGCCGCTAAGGTCGTGCCGATGCCGTCGATCGTAGTAAGCGACGAGTTAAATTTTGGGAGCAGTTCGGCAATGAAAGAGTTAATCTCTTCAAGTTGCCGTTCGAGAAGCGAAACCTGCTCTAAGAACTGCTTAATGGCGAAAGCGGAACTATCGAAAAGCAAGAACGTACCGAAAGTGTTCTTGGCGAGGTCTTTGATTTGGGTCGCCTTATCCTTGCCGAAGCGCCCGCGGGAGGTCTCTTTCAGGAAGTTAGCTAACTTGGTTGTTGGAACCTTGATAAGCAAGTCGGGAGTGGGATATTTTTCGAGGAGCTTGAGCGAGGTCGAGCCGAACATATCCGAGAAAAGGGTTTCGTACTCGTGGAAGACCTTGTCGATAAGCGAAATAACCTTGCGTTTAGCGGCGGAGATGCAGTCAACGAGGTAAAAACGCTGTCTTGTGAGTTCGCGCAGTGCGATTAAGTCATGGTCGGCAAGAGTAGTTTCGGCGTAGTGCCCGATGCGGATAAGGTCTGCGACGATGAAAGAATCCTTAGAATCGGTCTTAGTTTGGCGGATGTAAAGCCCTCTAAGCGCATCGGATTGAACAGGATTTACGACGTAAGCGGTCGCGCCGCTATCGACGAGTTTACAGTAAAGGTTGAGCCAATAATGACCGGTGGCTTCCATACCGAATTTGAAGTCGACAAGGTTAGGCGAAACGGAGTTCAGCTTTTCAAGTAGCTTGCCGAAACCCTTAAAGGAGTTTTCGAGTTTGAAGGGCTTGACTAAGACCTTACCGTTAGAGCCTAAAACAGTAGCTTCGTGAGAACGTTTGGCGATGTCGATACCTACGAAATTCATATGAGTTACCTCGCGAAAAAAGTTTGACGGAGCGCACCCGCGCTTTACGGGACTTAACCTTGATAGACATTTGAAGACAGCCGCAAGGAGGATAAAGAGAAACCTCCGCCAACGAGAATATTATCTCACAGAGGCTGTGGGATAAGCAAAAAAAAAAGAAGCACAAAAGACAAAAAACGAACGAAAGATAAAGGAAGGAGTAAGTTGTGACGCTTTATTAACCTCACGCGGAGACACCTTTTCGAAGAAAAGTTTTCCCCGCACCCCTTCCAAAAGCCTAAATAAGAATGACAACTATATTATACAAGGAGGAACAAAATTATAGAAGCGAACAGAGTGTATACGGCTAAAAAGAAAAAAAGAGTCAATCAAAATTCGGCTCTTATTCAACCTATCCGACGGGGAATCGTCTTCGTTATCTTTTTGGCGGAAAACCGTCTAAAATCCTCTCAAAAATCCACCTGAAACCGCGCCGTCGGATAGGTTGAATAAGAGCCCAAAATTCACAAGAGAATCTGTGAAATTTGTTGCAAAAGAGGGTTATGACGAAACAAAATCGTTGGCAGATATTTTGATTGAGCTAATTTACTCGGAATATTGTAAGAATATTGGCGAAAAAGCGTAAACGGATTGACTACGGAACAATAAAATGATACAATAACATTTTAATTTAATAGCGGCTATCCTTAAATATGTTGTTCCGGACGGAGGTAAAGCGGAGCATCAAGGATATAACAATAACGCAGCATTATATAACAGGTTATCACAGGACGATGGCAAAGCGGGCGATAGCTTAAGTACCCAAACGCTATGCTTGAAAAGTATTGCAAAGAACACGGTTTCAATATAGTAGATTTTTATGCGGACACATACGCAACCAAAAGTAAGTCAATTTGAAAAAAGATTTTGAATTCGCGCAGGGCAAAAACGCGCATACTACGCAAAGTAAGTCGAGAGAAAATCCGTAAAAGAATAGACTACGGACAGTAAGTCGTAGCAAAAAAGTTAAATAAAAAATATTTTTGTTTGCCCCTCGTTTCGGTAGGCTTGTATCCGCTTTTGGCGGTATTGTATTGCTCTCACACGACGGGATAAGATGGTTATATCCGCACAGAGTGGGTAAAAAATATTTTGGAAAGTTAGCTTGACATTTCAGAACCAATATGCTATACTTTGTATGGAAAGCAAACTTTCCGTATTGATGGGAGGTAGGCAGTTGAAAAATCGACTTGAAAATCTACGAAAGCAAATAAATATCACGCAAAAGGAACTTGCTGAAAAATTAGAAGTGTCACGGCAGACAATTGGTTCTTTGGAAAATGGGCGGTATAACCCTTCAATCATACTCGCCTATAAATTTGCCCGATTTTTCGGCACAACCATTGAAGAAATTTTTTTATATGATTAATATCATAGAAGGCGGTTTTAACATGACCGATTTACAAACCCAAACCATCGCCGCGTTTTATGTTGCCGCCGATACAGAAGCAGCCAGACCTATGGTTGCGTATATGCGCGATCAATTTCCTTATCTCGGCATCCCGACTCCAAAACGCAAAGCACTTCAAAAGGACCTGCTCAAAGCCGCCAAGAAGGAAGCATCGCCAGATTGGGATTTCATAAACCATTGTTGGAGCTTGTCTGAGCGCGAGTTTCAATATCTGGCGATAGATTATCTTATCAAAATCGAAAAAACATTTACGGCAGACGATATTTCGGCACTGAAAAATCTTGCTGTTCAAAAATCGTGGTGGGATACCATAGACGGTTTGGATCGTATTATCGGGCGGATTACGGCGTCTTTTCCGACTGTCAAGCAAATCATGTTGGATTGGAGTCTTGACGATAATTTCTGGTTACGGCGCATTGCCATTGACCATCAGCTTACTTTAAAAGAGCAGACGGATACAGTACTCCTCTCTCGGATTATAGAAAACAATCTCGGCTCTACTGAATTTTTCATTAATAAGGCCATCGGTTGGAGCCTCCGGGATTACAGCAAAATAAATCCGGATTGGGTTCGGGAATTCGTGGAGGCGCACAAGAGCCAAATGGCGGCGTTGTCAATTAAAGAAGCGAGCAAATATTTATAATATACGAGGATGACCATATATGTGAATTGTGATCCGCAAGCCGAACGCCGCTTTTTTCGACGGCTTACGGCAAAAAATTCAACGGGTATCTTTGCTGAATTCCGACACGTAACGACTATAACATGCGGATAAGGATTAAAATTTATGGATTTCAAAGAAAAATTACGCGGGCAGATCGCCGCCGCCGGACTTAACGGCTTTACCGAGCGGCAGCTGTTCGCGCGGCTTAACGCGCGTTCCGCCGCCGAAAAAAAAGAAATTAAAAAGGCTTTGGACGCGCTCGCCGCGGATGGCGTTTTTATTGCCGCGGACGAGAAAAAAAAATCGGGGAAATATAAGCGCAACGGTTTCCAATCGGTCGGCGCGCCAAAAAAATATTTCACGCCCGAGTCGATAAACGCCGTAAAGGGTGTGATTCAGAGCAAGGAGCGCGGATACGGCTTTCTGATTCCCGAGAACGGAGGCGGGGATATTTTTATAGCGGGCGACGCCATGAACGGCGCGTTGCACAAGGACACGGTTTACGCCGTCGTCACGAACGGTTCGGTCTTCGGTGGCGGCGGACGGCGCGACGGCAAAGTCGCGGCGGTCTTGGAGCGCGGAATGAAAACCGTAGTCGGGCTGTTTAAAAGGACGCGCGAGGGAGAGACGTCGGTCGTTCCCGACGACAGGGATTACGCAAAGAGCGTTTCCGTACCGCCTAACCGCTCGAAAAACGTCGCCGACGGGCAAAAGGTCGTCGTAAAAATCACCGGTTACCCGCAGAACGGGCCGCCCGAGGGCGAGGTAACGGAGATTTTGGGCAGAGCGGGCGCGCCGGCCGTCGATATTTCCGCTATCGTATACGCCGCAGGGTTTGGCGAGGGCTTTGACAAGGCGGTCAAGAGGGATGCGCGCGCCGTCGCGGAAATACCCTTTGACAGGAGCGGCAGAACCGATTTGACGGGCGTTCTCACGGTTACGATAGACGGCGACGAGGCGAAGGACCTCGACGACGCGGTATCCTTGACCAGAAGCGGGCGCGACTACAAGCTCGGCGTGCATATAGCCGACGTCGCGAATTACGTCAGGCATAATTCGCCGCTCGACAACGAGGCGTTCGGGAGAGGCACGAGTCTCTACTATCCCGGAGGCGTAGTTCCTATGCTGCCGGAGGAGCTGTCCAACGGCGTATGCTCGCTGCAAGAGCGCGCCAACCGCCCGACGCTCACCGTCGAAATGCTGATAGACGCAAGCGGCGAAATCAAGGGCGGCAAGATTTTTGAGAGCGTTATAAATTCGGATGCGCGCATGACCTATAAAAACGTAGATAAAATTCTGAACGGCGACGCGGAGCTTTCGGAAAGGTATGCGAATCTGAGACCTATGCTGTTCGATATGCTGGAACTTAGCCTGATTTTGAACGCGAAAAGAAAAAAGCGCGGCTCGGTCTTTTTCGAGAGCCGCGAGAGCGCGGTCGAGTTTGACGAAAAGGGAGGCGTCGCGGATATAAAGCCCTACGAATTCGGCGTATCGAATTCTATTATAGAGGAATTTATGCTTGCCGCCAACGAAACCGTCGCCGAATTCGTAGGGCATATGGACGTTCCGTTCGTCTACCGCGTTCACGAAAATCCGTCGCCCGAAAAGATGAGCGCGTTCAAGGTCTTTATGAACGGTCTGGGCTTTAAAATCAGTATTAAAGATCCCGTCGAGCCGCGTGACATTCAGGAATGTCTCGACAAAGCGGAGCGTACCGAATACAAAAATCTGGTCAATAAGGTTCTCTTACGCTCAATGCAAAAGGCAAAATACGATACGGCGAACAAGGGGCATTTCGGGCTTGCCGCGAAGTATTACTGCCATTTCACGTCGCCTATCCGCCGCTATCCCGACTTGGTCGCGCACAGGATTATCAAGACGCTTTTGGGAGGCGGTTTAAACGACAAAAACGCGAAAAAAATGACCGCGTTTTGTTCCGCCGCCGCCGCGAATTCGAGCGAGCGCGAAAGAGCCGCCGCCGCCGCCGAAAGGCAATGCTGCGACTACTTTAAGGCGCTGTATATGGAGAATAAAATCGGAGCGGAATATTCGGGCGTAATAAGCTCGGTTACGGGCTTCGGAATTTTCGTCGAGCTGCCGAATACCGTCGACGGGCTTGTCCGCGCCGAGTGGTTGCCGCCGGACAACTATATTTTCGACGAGGCGCGCTATGCCGTAATCGGAAAAAAATACTCGTTCAGTCTGGGCGACAAAGTGCGCGTACGAGTGGAAGGCGCGGACAGAGCCTTAGGTCAGGTGAATTTTTCGTTAATTACGGATCGCTGAGTAATCCGCGAAATTGAATAGGCGGACCGCTATGTTTTTTGTCTATTCCGCTCTTATCGACGACCTTAGGCAAAGCGTCGAAACCCTGCTTTTTTCCGTTCTTTATAAAATTCTTTCGCCGTCGCCGTAAATTTGCCGTAACGGAGTTCTAAAACCGTCGTTTCGTACCGATATTTGTTTGCGAGCGCGGAGTCGCCCGCGCTGTCGGCAAGCTCGGACGCGCTATGGATATTGCGCCGTTCGCTCTTTATTTTGTTCCGCTTTGTCCGCTCGGCTTCGCAGTCCGCGTATCGTAACGCCGTAAATTCCGAAAAAGACGGCGGATTTAAATTGCAATTTTAAAAATATCTCTTAAAATCACTTGACTTATAATGAAATTTATATTATTCTATCTAAGGTAAAATCGCGCAATATAATTTGCGCGCTTTTTTGCGGCGCGGAATGCGGCGGTCATCGCGGATAAATATATGCGGTTTTACCGTAACGCGTTTTTCGGAAGGTACGGAGTACGGACGGATTAGCCCCCCGTTTCAAGTCCGCGCTCGCCGCGAAAACCCTCGTTTTAATATTACCGGAGGTTCTCTGTCATGAAAACTTATATGGCGAAACCCGAAACCGTCGAAAGGAAGTGGTATGTCATTGACGCCGAGGGACTTGTTCTCGGTCGTCTTGCCAGCCGCGTCGCGGCTATTCTGAGAGGAAAGAATAAGCCGACGTACACTCCGAACGTCGATACGGGCGACCACGTTATCATACTGAATTGTGAAAAAATTGTCCTTACGGGCAAGAAACTCGAACAAAAATTTTACCGTCACCACACCTTGTATCCGGGCGGGCTGAAAGAAATACAGGCAAAAACTCTTATGGCGACAAAGCCCGAGGAGGCGGTATATCTCGCCGTCAAGGGAATGATGCCGAAAAACTCGCTCGGTCGCGGTATGCTCAAAAAATTGCGCGTCTACAAGGGCGCGGAGCATATTCACCAAGCGCAACAGCCGATAGAGCTGAAATTATAACGCGTTTAATAAAGTCTCGTCGGCGTATTTCAGGTCGTTTTTTCCGTATTTCGCCGTTCTTTTTTGTCGCGGCTTTGCCGTAAATAAGATTAGGACGAAGGAAGAATTAGACGGACATAAAACCGCCCGAAATCCGCCCGTTACGGCTTTAAATGTTAATGTAAAACGCGTCCTAAAATAACGACAGAAGGATTGGAATTTTATTTATGGCAACTACAAAATCTAAAAAGAAGATTCAATATTTCGGCACGGGCAGACGCAAAAAGGCGGTTGCGCGCGTGCGGATTATACCGGGCGGCAGCGGAAACATAACCGTAAACAAGAGAGATATAGACGATTATTTCGGCTACGATACTCTGAAATATATCGTCCGCCAACCGCTGAACGCGGTGGGGCAGCTCGGTCAATACGACATAATCGTAAACGTGGGGGGAGGCGGCTTTACGGGACAGGCGGGCGCGATAAGACTGGGTATCGCAAGAGCGTTGCTTATCGCCGACCCGAACCTTAGACCGGCGCTGAAAAAGGAAGGCTTTTTGACTCGCGACCCGCGCACCAAGGAAAGAAAGAAATACGGGCTCAAAAAGGCGAGGAAAGCACCGCAATTCAGCAAGAGATAGTTGTCGGCGGGTTCGGTTACGCGTTGAAATTTACGCTTCGGCGGGAGACATGCGAAACCGTTTACTTTTTTATTTTCAAGAACCAGCGCGCGTAAACGGATAACGCGCGTCTTTAAGGAGTTTTTTGCGGCTTCCGCCGTTCTTTCTCTTGTTGCCGGCTTTGCCGTTGACTCGCGGAAAACGCCTTGAAAACCGCAAAAATTCCCCGTAAGTCCTACGGTTCCTTTATGGCGCGGATCTTAAAACTTGCAAAATTTACGCGGGAGAAATCTTGTGAGAACAAAAGGTTTCTCCCGCGTCTTTTTTTAAGAAAATTTCAACGGCTCGGCGTTGCTTTTCCGCGCAATTCAAACTTGCGCGGCTTTGAAAAACGCCGAAAATCCGCTCGTTTCCGACCGCGCGAACGCACTCCGCTCCGTTCGTACCCGTTTACGGCGCGCCGCCGTCCGTTTGTCCGCTCTTTTTTCAAAGGAGAGGACAAATAGCAATTTAAATGGTATAGTAAAGATATGGAAAAGAGAATAACGGAATGCCCGAGGTGCGGGGCAAAAACAAATCAGGTATGGCATGGGCATAACAGGTCAGGCA
>JAISOS010000092.1 GCA_031275485.1 Clostridiales bacterium
ATATAAGGTCGCCCGTCTTACTTGTTTCGCCGTATTCGGAAGCCGTCGCTGCGGTTTTGCTCAAATCTACGCCGCCCTCGTTTACGAAAAACATAATGAAAGCGCCCGGGATGAGCAGGAAACCCAAAAGCGCGCCGATTACGGAGCTTAGGATTCTCGAGCCGAAGCCCGTGTGAACGGTTCTTGTAACAGCCATAATTTTTACCTCTTTTTTGTCGTCCGGTTTTATTACTTTTGAATTTATTTTTTCCGTTATTCTCAATTCGTTCTTTCGTTAGGAAGCGCAAGATTATTTTTAACTGTCCGTATTATATCACAAACCGCGTATAATTTCAAGGCTTTTTGAGATTTTTTATGAAATATTTCGCATTAATTCGGGAGTAATGTATAAGCGCTAATGAAAACATTTCAAAAAGTATATTTTTTTATACAAAAAAGGGTCTAAAATTGTTGACAAGATTAGATATAATATGTTAAAATCAAATAGCTTTTTAGGAGCGCTGATGTGGCTCAGTCGGTAGAGCAGTTCACTCGTAATGAACAGGTCGTGGGTTCGATTCCCTCCATCAGCTCCAAATATTCGCGGCGCGGAAAAGCCTTTTACGGCTTTTCTTTTGCTTTAATCGCTCGATATCGGCGTTAAGTACGGTTTTTCTTTTATCGACGTATAAGAAGTATGATAAAGGGCGGCTTTTTCAAGTTGATACGGACGTTGGGTATACGATATATTCAGGAAGCCGGCGAGTTTATTGATTACGACTGCGGTTATATAAAAGAATTTGCAAACGTCAATTGTCTTGTAAGATATTTTGCCGTTGTTTATGAAAGGTGTTTCGATAAACGGATACGGAATATGAACGGATTATTTGAGGGAAAATACTGCTTAAGCCGTTTTTTAACAGTCCTTTACAAGGAATACGAAAGAGCCGCGTGAAATAATAATGAAGATAAAAAAATGTCCGGCGCGGTTGAGGAAACGGAAAAATATCACGGTTTGTAATCAGAGTATATCCGTGCGGCGGTAGCGGGCTAATCGTGTTCGGGCTAAACGGCGTTTCGTACTGTTATATCCGAAAAAGCGCGTTATGAAAAAGCAAAACGGAGCGCGTTATTCCGGAATAAAGCCCTCGAATATGTAGTTGTCGCATAGAGACAAGGCAAGGTCGGTTTCTTCGCGGGTTTTGACCGTCCACGTTAAAAATTTCAGTCCCTCGCGCCGCGCGGAATCGACGTATTTATTCGGAATATCGGCGACGCTGTAAGCGATAAAATCGGGCTTGTTGAGCTTGCGCAGGGCGAGCGATTTCAGCGGATACGTAACTAAGCGCAAAATCCGCCTGCCTTTGTAAAACGCGGCGAGCTGTCCGCGGAAAATATTCGGCGCGTACCTTTTATACCAAAGAACGGATATAGGATTGAAAGATTGTATCGCGTAGTCGCCCTTATAATCCTTCAATATTTCGTTCGCGGCGCGTTCGAGTCTTCCGGCGAAGGGTAGTGATTTAAATTCGAGTAACAGACCGGTTTTGCCGTCCGCGAGAGCGAGGAGGTCGGTCAGCAGCGGAATTGTGTATTCCGTACCGCGCAATTTATAATTTTTCAGGTCGGCGGCCGTCAAATCGGTTATTCTAGACTTTATACCGCACATACGGGCGGTGTCGGAGTCGTGGAACAAGGCGATTTGACCGTCTTTCAGTATATAGAGATCGGTTTCGATGTTGAAGCCGTGTTCTACGGCGTTTTGGAACGCGGGCAGCGAATTTTCGGGATAGGTTTCGTTGTGCAGTCCTCTGTGCGCGATTCGCCTCTCGAAGAGCCAATCGGCGTGTCTTTCGGTTTTCATAAATATCCTCGCTTAACCGTACTTATTTAAACTTTTGAAGCGGTACCGATAGATATTATAACTTAAATTTCCGAAAAGCGCAATATAATTTATCAAATAAATAATAATAATTTACAAAGAAATATACCCCCTCGTTTTTATAAATTAAGCCGTCGGATTTTAGAGGAATTTTTGCGGTTTTCGAGGCGTTCTCGGAGAGCTGCCGGCGCCGCCGGTCACAAGAGAAATAACGGCGAAAGACGCGGAAAAATCCGTCGGGACAAGCGTTTTAATTCAAAAAACGGGTTATTAGGCAAAAAAACGTTAAAACGCGCTTTCAACGCGGGATATTTAAAGCGGCGCGCTATACGTCCGCCGGCGTTTCGCGGTGACTAAAGAAATAAAAGCGGGCAAACGACGGAGAACGGAAAACGGGAGATTGCGGTTATGAGTCCGAAAAACGGTTACAGATATTTTGCAAACACCGATTGCGAGTATTACGCGGTTTGTCACGGCGGCGCGGAAAAAAACTGCTTATTCTGCTATTGCCCTCTTTATAATCTTGATTGCAAAGGGAATTTCGTCATACTGAAAAACGGCTTGAAGGATTGCGGCGATTGTATGCTTCCGCATGCCGAAGAAGGCTACGATTACGTTATGAAATTTCTGATGAAAAAAACCTGAAAAATATAAAGAACAACGCGTTTATAATTTTGCTTACGCATTGAAAACGCGGCGGTGAAGGAGTGCAAAAAATATAAAAAATAACGCTTTCGAACCGCTTTGTCATACCGTGAAATACGCAAGTGAAACGACGCGAAAATATAAAATAATAATTTTACAATAGCTTTGCGGTATCTTGGAACGCGGCGATGAAAAAAGCGTAAAAAAAGAAAATCACCGCCGCATATAATATACGGCGGTAATTTTTAATACGTCAAGACGGAATTCGTATTTATTCCTTAAAATAACGGTTTAGCAGACCGATAAAGCCCTTGCCGTGCCTCGCCTCGTCTTTCGCCATCTCGTGCACGGTATCGTGTACGGCGTCGTAGCCCAATTCTTTGGCGCGTCTCGCGATTTTCATCTTGCCCATACACGCGCCGTTCTCTGCGAGAGCGCGCATTTCGAGATTTTTCTTTGTGGACGGGGTTACGACCTCTCCTAAAAGCTCGGCGAACCGCGCCGCGTGATCGGCCTCCTCGAACGCATAACGCTTATACGCCTCCGCGATCTCAGGATAGCCCTCTCTGTCCGCCTGGCGGCTCATAGCGAGATACATACCGACCTCGGTGCATTCGCCGAGAAAATTCTCTTTTAAGCCCGCGACGACCTCCTCGTCCAAACCGGCGGCGACGCCGATTCTGTGTTCGTCCGCAAACGGCGCGTCATAAACCGCTTTTTTGGATGCGCCGCTTGCGGCAAGCTCGCTGAATTTGATCTTCGGAGCTTTGCATTGAGGGCAAAAATCCGGCGCGCCGTCGCCTTCGTGAACGTATCCGCATACCGAACAAATAAATTTTTTCATATTTTTGATCTCCTTATTAAGAATTAATATTAATAGTATTAATATAATATCATTAATTAACATATTTGTCAACAGTTTTTCTTAATAAAAATAAAAAATTTTTAATTTTTTGTTTTTTTATTATTTTATAGGGTGTGCGGTAAAAATTTTTTGCGAACAAAAGATTGCCGTCCGAGCTCCTTTTCCGAAAATTTTAAATTTATTAAGGGTAAGGGAGGGTAAGAGTGTAAAATGGCGGGAGTTTTTAAAGGGCGACGGTCAGAGCCGCGTTTTTTTACGGATATCCGGGTAAATATAAAAGGAGAGGCTATGCGAAAATTAAGCTTGCGCGTCAATGCGAAAATCAATCTGTTTTTGCGCGTCGCGGGAATTGACGAAATAGGCTACCACATTTTGGAGACCCTCGCTTTTTCGGGGGATATTTGCGATACCGTGGAAATTACGGAGCGCGCGGAAGGCGGCGTAAGCCTCGAAATGCCGCGGAAAATAGGGGGGGAAAATAATGCTCTCGCCGCCGCGGAAAAGCTGGCGGGGAAGCACGGTTTAAACGGCTTCGGCATATTTATAGACAAGCGCATACCCGTCGCGGCGGGCTTGGGCGGCTCGTCGGCGGACGCCGCCGCGCTCATTTTCGGGCTGAAAGAGTTGTACGGAATTCCGGGCGGGGACTTTGCCGAATACGGCGGCGACGTACCGTTTATGCTTACGGGCGGCGTCGCGGCAATGCGCGGAGGCAAAGATTTGAGTTCGGAATCCGCGTATTCGAAAACCGAATTACTCGCCGCTTTGAAAAGGTATACCTTTCTCATAGTCAAGCCGAAGGGCGAAATGCTTACCCGCAAGGTGTTTGCGGTGTACGACGAAATAAAGGCGGCGCATGCGGCGGGTTGTGAAAACGGCGGTCAAACGATAAACGCGGTCTCAATCGCGCGGAATTATGATGAAAGCGGCGGTAAAATTACGGGAGCGGAAACGGGCTTTGAAAACGGCGGCGGCGAAAAGGACGCGGATATAGAGGCGCTTATCGGGGCGTTAATTGCGGACGACAGGGAGGAAATAAGGCGCAATTTGCGCAACGATTTATATCCCGCCGCAGTCAAAATTCAGCCTGGTTTGGAGCGCGTATGCGGCGAGATAACCGGATGCGGCGCGTTCGCCTGCGTTATGACGGGGAGCGGCAACGCTTTTGTCGGACTTTTCGGCGACAAAAACGCGGCGGCGGCGGCCGCAAACGGATTGAAAAACCGCTACGAAGAGGTCATAGTGTGCCGCGCCGCGGACAGAGGAATCGAACCTATAATAAAAAGAACCGAAATTTCGAATAAAAATAAAAAAACGCCAAAAAATTTTTAAAAAACTATTTACAAGCTATTCTTTTTGTGTTATACTTTAACTGAATTAAGGCGATAGTCTTAATAATAAAAAGAAACGGAGGTATTTCCATGAAAAACAAAAAACTTTTAGTCCTTTTCATTTTGGCGGCGGCGATGTCCGTCGTAATGCTGTCGAGCTGTTCGGTGGTTTATTCGGGCGTTTATAAATCCGAAGACGGCAACGTGACGGTCGAACTCGGGCTTTATCAAAAAGCCGTTATTACCACCAAGATTGCGTCGGTTTCGAATACGGAGGAATATATCTATAAAATAGACAGCAAAAAGAAGCTTGTCATTTTGTACAATAAGGACGACAAGGACAAGGAAGTCGGCACGATAGAAATCGTCAGCAGAGACGAGCTCAAATATAAGATACTCATAGTGGATGTTACTCTGAAACGTGATTCGTTCCTGCCGAGCTTTTCATTTTGAAATTAAGGCGTCGCGTTAGAATCTTGGAATTTTGAAAGGTTAAATTTTAAATTTATTTAAAAATGTAAAAAAGACCGTTTTTATCGTATATAACGGGCGCGCTTGCAGTATCGCGCCGCTATTAGGATGACAGCGGTCTTTTTTATGCGTATAAATAACCGTTATGAAATATAATCGAGTAAGCAAAACGCCGCTTACGGCGAAAAAATCAAAGGGTATATCGGTTAAACTTCTAATTTACGCATCGTGTAACTTAAAAGAAATTTGAGATTTGTTTCGAATTTGGCGGGGATACCCGACTTTTTAGCGCGCTTACGGTGAAAACCGTAAAGCGCTTTTTATTTTACGGACGCGTTGCGGCGTCCGTTTAAATTACATAATATACAGTTTAAAAATTTATTCGCGTATATTCGCGCGATTCCAAAAGGCTGTAACCGGTATGCGTCCGCACAAAGCGCAAACGGCGCGTTTTTTTGCGCGTTATTTGCTCCTTTCGGCGTCGTTTTTCCCCGCGCCGCGCGTCGTTAAACGCCTTTAAAGACATGAAACCCGTCTAAAATATTCTCGTTTTCGTTTACATGAACATACTCTAATATTATAATTTATAATAAAAAAATTAAAGTTTTTTGGAAAGGGGTGCAGGGGGGAAACCTTTTATTCACAAAAGGTTTCCCACACCCCCGCATAAATATAATTTTTTTAAAATGTTTCCCCCGCACAACCCGTTTTCATAACCGCAAACGCTTGACAAAAAATTAAAAAAACACGCGAAAACGGTTGACATATTTTTGCGGCGGTGATATAATTCCTACCGTATTAGTAGGGTATGGGGTGCGCGAAAGTGAAGCTGTCCACGAAGTCACATTACGGGCTTAACGCCTGCTATTTTTTGGCGGCGGAATATAACGCGGCTACGGACGCGCATGCGAACGGCGGCGGTTTGCCGCTGAAAAAATTGGCGCAAACGTCGGGTATAAGCGAGGCTTATCTTGAACAAATTATTCTGCTTCTTAAAAAAGCCGGCATAATCGCCGCCAACAGAGGCGCGCTGGGAGGCTATTATCTCGCCAGACCGCCCGAGGAAATACTCGTGGGCGATATCGTGCGCGCGCTTGAGGGTAATCTGGAAATCGTGGGGTGCAGAACCTCCGCTTGCGATTGCGCGGCGGGAATTAATTGCAAGACGAAGAACGTTTGGGATAAGGTATATAAAAGTATAAACGATACCTTGGATAGAATAAAACTGAGCGATTTGCGAGATGAGAATTTTCTTTGAAAATTTACGCGGTGAAAGCCTTTTCTTTCGGGAAAAGTTTGCTCCGCGCCTCTTTCCGAAAGAGTCTCTCCGGCTTTATAATTTATTTATAGGGGCATAATCGTTAAACCGGCGGTTTTATAACGCAGGAAATCGGGCGATAGGGAGAACGATACGTTTTGCTTCTCGCCGCTAACTTGGCGTCCGCTTTGAAAAGGGAGATTTATATGAGCGGTCTTTCGGTTATCCCTATCGCCGTCCTGCGGACGCGGCGATAGGGATAGTATAATAATATTATTAAAGTTTTTGGGAAAGGCGGAGGGAGACAACCTTTTGTAAACAAAAGGTTATCCATCCCACATAAATATCCAGGGAATATTTCACTGTCATTCCTATTCAAAAGGATATTCGATAAAAAATGAAATTTTTCGGGAGAGAATTTATATGAGCGATAATATAAAAAGGATATATTTTGATTACGCGGCGACGACATACCTTGACAAAGAGGTGCTGTCCGAGATGAAACCGTATTTTTCGGAGACATTCGGGAACGCCAACAGCCAACATTGGTTCGGGCGCGAGGCGGAAAAGGCGGTGATTGCCGCGAGAGAGAAAATCGCCGCTATAATCGGCGCAAAGCCTTCCGAAATCTACTTCACGTCGGGCGGCACGGAGGCGGATAATTGGGCGGTGAAGGGCGTCGCCGGCGCGCAGGCCGCCGTAGGCAGGCATATCGTAACTTCGGCGGTTGAGCATCACGCGGTCCTCGATACATGTAAGCAATTGGAAAAAAAGGGGTTCGAGGTCACGTACGTTCAGGTGGATAAGGAAGGCGTGATAGATCTCGGCGCTTTGAAAGCCGCGCTTAGAGACGACACGGTTTTGGTCAGCATTATGTACGCGAATAACGAAATAGGCACGGTTATGCCTATACGTGAGGCTGTCGAAATCGTTCGCGGGCAAAAGCGCAGAATTTACTTCCATACCGATTGCGTTCAGGCGGCGGGTGCTCTTGACCTTAACGTCGGGAGATTAGACGCGGATCTTATGTCGGTTTCGGCGCATAAGTTCTACGGACCTAAGGGCGTCGGGTTTTTGTATGTCAGGAACGGCGTCAAGCTCGAAAAATTGATGATCGGCGGAAATCAGGAGCGAAAAATGCGCGGCGGAACCTTGAACGTGCCGCATATCGTCGGGCTGGCGAAAGCGTTCGAGCTCGCAAACGAAAACAGAGAAAGGAATAACGAATATATAGGCGGACTGCGTGACAGATTTGTAAGCCGCGTGCTGTCGGAAATCGATAACGTTTACCTCAACGGAAGCCGCGAAAAACGCCTGCCGGGCAACGCGAATTTCAGCTTCGAGTTTATCGAGGGCGAGTCGTTGCTGTTTTCGCTGGACGTTCTCGGCATAGCCGCGTCCAGCGGTTCTGCGTGCTCGTCGGGGTCGCTTGACCCGTCGCACGTTCTGCTCGCTCTTGGAACGAGAATCGAGTTGGCTCACGGCTCGCTAAGGTTTTCTTTCGGCAAGGACAATACCGTCGACGAGATAGATTACGCCGTGGATGCGCTGAAAAAGAAGGTGAGTGATTTGAGGGCGATGTCGCCGCTTTTTTATCAGTTTCCGTCCGAAAAAAGTAAAGTTTGAGGTTAGGCGGAATCGGAGGCGTAGCATACCGGAAAGAATCTAAAAGATTCGTGTCGGAATTTTTTTTAAATCTCATTTTGAAATTAGAAGTTTAAAATTCCGGATTTAAAATATATAACGGCTCTGAAAAAACTGCGGAGACGCATACCTGAAATTTTGCGAAATTTCTTACAAATATGTAAAAACGCGCATTGAAAATTCCGTTGCGGCGGTGTAAATGCCGAATTAAACGCGGTCGAAAAAATGAAGATATAAGGAGACGAATATATGTATACCGATAAGGTTATGGAAAATTTTAAAAATCCGCAAAATGTCGGCGTCGCGGAAAACGCCAACGCGAAATATACGGTAGGCAGTCCCGAGTGCGGCGATATTATGGAAATGACGATGCGCATCGAGAACGACCGAATTGTCGATATAAAGTTTAGAACTTTCGGCTGCGCCGCAGCTATCGCGTCAAGCTCGATGGCAACGCAGCTGTTGAAAGGCAAAACCGTAGACGAGGCGCTAAAGCTCACGAACGACGAGGTTATAAACGCTCTCGGCGGCTTGCCGCCTCAAAAAATTCATTGCTCGGTGCTTGCCGAAGAGGCGATTAGAGGCGCGATTCAAAGCTATAAAAGCGGCGAAATCGGCGAGTGAAAACGCGGGCTAAATTTACTGAATCCATAAGAAGCCGGGCGTTTTCGAGAGAGGCGATTAGATAGGCGCGGCTTGTTTGTAAAGGCGCGGAAGCCGGCGCGTGAAAACGAGGTCGTGTATGCGCGGCGGTCGTATTTTGCTTTTTTACGTTTAGACGGAACGCGGCGGCCGAGAGCCGTCGATTATCCATGAAACACGTTTTAAATACAGTCGTTATAAATTTGAGTCGCGCTTAAAGACAAGTATTGAATTTTTTGCGGTAAGCGGTTAAAAGGTTCTTTTACGTATTCCCGTAATCGAAAAACGTTTTTTAACCGTTTACGGTGAAAAAACGGCGTTTGGCTTGCGCAAATTCAATTCGTAACCGCATAAAGGCTAAAAAGAGTAATTCGTCGGAAAGAACGCATATTATTTCCTCAAAGCACCGCTTGTAGAATACTAAATCAGATTAAGTATTCTCAAAAATGGCATTTTTCGAAATAATTGATTAGATTGTATACACAAATAGATTAAGTATTCTGTAATAGCGATAAAAATAATACGGGGGAAAGGCGTATGAGCAAGGAACGGCGGGCGTTTGACGCGCTGGAGGCGGCGTGTCTAAATCTCATAAATTCAAAAATGATTTTATCGTCGGATAAGATAAGGGGCATTTTGAATATCATAGCGTCGAACGAGGTTTTGAAAGGCGCGATAGCGGACGCTATGACCGATTTTAATTATAAGAGAGAATTACTGAACGCCGTCTATAAATTCGGCAGTCTGATACATTTTAAGCTACCGCCACAGCCGAAAAAAGCCGTCGCTCTTGTCGTCAATATGCTTTACGAGTTTGATAACGGCGCGCTGAACTTTGTGGAATTCGTCACGACGACTTTTGCGGGCGTAAGAACCGAGGAGCGCTATCAAAATTTCGTGAAAGCCGTCGTCGAGCCGTTTATAGAGCGCGCGAGGGAATTGATTTTCGCGGAAAAAACGACCGCGCTTAGCGCGGAGGAGAAAATAGACAGACAGGCTTATTGGGTCAACGGCGC
This sequence comes from Clostridiales bacterium, assembly GCA_031275485.1. Taxonomy (GTDB): domain Bacteria; phylum Bacillota; class Clostridia; order Christensenellales; family JAISNN01; genus JAISNN01. The sequence goes on from JAISOS010000092.1 coordinate 9,734, forward strand.
GATGAAAGACCGCGCCGAATATTTGGTTGGAAGCATGCACGATTTGGTCGTCGAATGCGCGGTGCCGGACGCCGCCGCCGCGCATTTTATGATTGACGGCTTGATTTACACTATGGAAATCGGAGACCTGCGCCTTGTGAAAATCGCCTTTTTAGGATTGAAAAGTATATTGAACGACTATAAGCAATTTGCCGCTCCGATAGCGGACCTCGAAGGTATTATCAGAATGTATTCCGTAAAATGATTTTTTTATAGAAAAATTTGAATTTTCGCGACGAATAAAACTTATCGGATATCATTTTTATTACAAAAATTCGCGATATTCGTTTTTTATTAAAAAATCGTAAAAAATTTTATAAATTCGCTAAAAATCATTTGACAATGGTTTTGTTATCTTATATAATGGGTAAGCTGTCTAAAAAAATACGGGATGATGCGTAAAGTGACGCGGGAAAATGCGCGATAATTTACGCGGACAAGTGTCGGAGCGATCGACTCCGGCGACTAACTTTTATGAGAACGCGGATATTATCGGTACGCTTTGCGTTTTAAAACCGTTTGAGTCGCTTAAAAAACGTTACGGGTATTTTTAAAAGTATTCTTTAAAAGGCGTTTTTAAAGGCTTAAAAAACATTAATAAGTATTGAATTTAATATTACGTATAATGTTTTAACGGTTAAAAAACGTTTTCGGGAAACTTTGCCGGCGCAAAAATGCGCGGGGGGGATGTAATTCCTTGGAAGAGATGCGGATATCGGCGGCGGCTTTCGGAGAAGGCGGTAAACGCTTTTTTTTATGATGGCGGCAAGATACGCACGGACGTGTGTAAAGGGTTAGGAGGAGATATATATATGGCAGGACAAAGAATCAGAATTCGTATGAAGGCTTACGACCCCGGATTAATCGATTTGTCGGCGTTGAGAATCGTCGAGACCGTTAAAAAGTCGGGGACTAAGGTTTCCGGACCTATTCCGCTTCCGACGGAGCGCGAAATCATCACGATACTGCGTTCGCCGCACAAGTACAAGGATAGCCGCGAGCAGTTTGAGATTCGCACGCACAAGAGAATCATAGATATTTACAGCCCGACGCCGAAAACGATAGATTCGCTTATGAAGCTGGATTTGCCGGCGGGCGTGGACATTAAAATAAAGCTGTAGTATCGTGGCGGGCGGGCGCTTGCGGAATTTGAAAATGCCCGATAATAATTGAAAAAAATGTCTTTGAAACTTCTTTCATACGGCGAATTTAAAAATCGGGTATATCAAAAATATAAGGGGAAAGAAATTTCTTTTGAGAAGTTCAAAGAAATGCGGGGCGGCTTGTGCGGCGAGGCGGATACGGTCGAAACGGTAACCGAGGGTTTAATTACGGCTAACGACGCGCGCTTCTTTCTGATTAACGATTGGCGGGTTATGGTTGAAAATTGCAGGTGTATTCCGGAGGAAATGAGCGGAAAGGAATGCTTTATTGGATTTATCGCTAAGCCCTATATCCTTTTGGCGGTCGGGCTGTCCGTCGACGGCGAAGAAATAGTTGAAACTTTTTTCGATTCTTCTTTTACTTCGACGATTGCCGCAGATTTGGGAATGTGATATGGCGGAGGCTTTGTAATTTATAAACTTAATAATAAAAGATTTGATTATTCGGAATATATCGAATACAAAAAAACGGAAAAAACGGAGGGTGAACTTTATCGTGGATAAAGCAATCATTGGAATTAAGCTGGGAATGAGCCAGATTTTTGCCGAGGATGGAACCGTCATACCGGTTACGGTATTGGAAGCGGGACCATGTCCCGTCGTGCAGAAAAAGACCGCCGAAAAGGACGGCTACGACGCGTTGCAAATAGCTTTCGGCGCTTGCAAAGAAAAGAACGTCAACAAGCCTATTAAGGGGCAGTTCAAAAAGGCGGGCGTTCCCGTCAAGCGGTATCTCAGAGAAATCAAAATCAGGGATACGGCGGCATACGAGGTCGGGCAGGAAATCAAAGCCGATATATTCAAGGCGGGCGACAAGGTGGACGTTTCGGGGAAGACGCGCGGACGCGGCTTTACGGGCACGATTCAGCGTTGGAATATGCACACGGGACCTATGGCGCACGGCTCCGGCTATCACAGGGGCGTGGGCTCTATGGGGGCGAATTCGGATCCGTCGAGAGTTTTTAAGAACAAGAAAATGCCGGGACAATACGGCAACGAGCGCGTGACGGTACAGAATATTTTAGTCGCGAGGGTGGACGCCGGCAGAAATCTCATTCTGGTAAAGGGCGCGGTTCCGGGCGCTAAGGGTTCGCCCGTGTTCATAAGAGACGCCGTAAAGAGCGGTAAATAAGGAGCGGAACGGGAATGAAACAGAATTTGTATGACATTAAGGGCAACGTCGTGGGCGACGTAGAGCTAAACGACGCTTTGTTCGGTGCGGAGGTCAACGAGGGGCTTCTGCATCAGGTCGTCGTCGCGCAGCTTGCCAACAAGAGACAGGGAACGCATTCAAATCTGACGCGCGCGGAGGTCAGGGGCGGAGGACGCAAGCCGTACAGGCAAAAGGGTACGGGCAGAGCGCGTCAAGGCTCCACGCGTTCGCCGCAATGGACGAAAGGCGGCGTGGCGTTCGCCAAAAAACCGCGCGACTTTTCGCAGAAAATAAATAGAAAAGCAAAAGACGCGGCGCTCGTTTCCGCGTTGTCGGGTAAAGTCGCGGACGGGAATTTCTACGTTTTAAACGAATTGAAACTGCCGCAACCGAAAACTAAGGAGGTCGCCGCGATTTTGGACGCTTTCAAATCGGACAAAAAAACGCTTTTGGTGACGGCGGAGCACGACGAATTGGTCGTGCGTTCCGCTAATAATATCCGAAACGTGCAAACGACGACGGCGGAGCTAATCAATGTGTACGACGTTGTGAGAAACGCCAAGTGCCTTATTACGATAGGCGCGGTCAAAAAGCTCGAGGAGGTGTACGCCTGATGGATGCGCACGATATTATAATAAGACCGGTTTTGACCGAAAAAAGCTATTCGGGCATAGAGAATAAAATCTATACGTTCGTCGTGGCTAAGGGAGCGAACAAGATTCAAATAAAGACCGCCGTCGAAAAGATTTACTCAAATCTCGGGATCAAGGTCGAGAGCGTGAATACTATTAACGTCTGCGGCAAGATAAAGAGAATGGGCAAGCATTCGGGCAGAACGCCTTCCTTTAAAAAGGCGATTGTCAAATTGACTGAGGAAAGCAAGACCATAACCGAATTCGACAGCTTAAATTAGGAGGAATTATGGCTATCATCAATTATAAACCGACTACGCCCGGGCGGCGCGGCATGTCCGTTTCGTCTTACGGCGAGCTGACGCGCGGCAAGCCCGAAAGAAGCCTCTTAGCCGTTAAGGAAAAGACGGGGGGCAGAAACAATTCGGGCAAAATTACCGTTAGACACATAGGCGGAGGCAACAGGCAGAAATACAGAATAATAGATTTTAAGCGCAACAAAGACGGAGTCCCCGCAAAGGTCGCGGGGATTCAGTACGATCCGAACCGCTCGGCGAATATCGCGTTGCTCCATTATGCGGACGGTGAAAAGAGATATATACTCGCTCCCGCCGGGCTCAATAAGGGCGATACTGTGCTGTCGGGCGCGGGCGCGGACATAAAGGCGGGCAACGCGTTGCCGCTTGAAAATATTCCCGTGGGCACTTTCGTGCATAACATAGAAATGCAACCGGGAAAGGGCGGTCAAATCGCGAGAGCGGCCGGAATTTCCGCTCAGCTTATGGCGAAAGAGGGCAAATACGCGACTATAAGACTGCCAAGCGGCGAGGTTCGCTTGATCGTTTTGAAATGCAAGGCGACGATAGGTCAGGTCGGAAATATCGAGCACGAGCTGGTGTCGATAGGCAAGGCGGGCAGGAAACGCCATATGGGCGTTAAGCCTACGGTCAGAGGCGTGGTTATGAACCCTTGCGATCATCCGCACGGCGGCGGCGAGGGCAAATCGCCTATAGGTATGCCGAGTCCGGTTACGCCGTGGGGCAAGCCTGCAATGGGCTATAAGACGCGCAACAAGAGAAAGAGCGGCAAGTTTATAATAAAGAGGATTAATTAGGAGGGCGGTATGAGCAGATCGACAAAAAAGGGTTTTTTCGTACAGGAAAGCCTCATGAAGAAGATAAACCTTTTGAATGAAAAGAACGAGAAAAAGGTTATCAAAACCTGGTCCCGCGCCTCAACGGTTACGCCCGAGATGATAGGTCATACGATCGCGGTTCACGACGGCAGAAAGCACGTTCCGGTGTACGTTACCGAGGATATGGTCGGTTGTAAGTTCGGCGAATTCGCGCCTACGCGCACTTATAAGGGGCATTCCGGCAATAAAGCGTCGGGAGGCAAATAGGAGGAATTATGGCGAAAAGACAGAAAGAAAAGGCGGCGGCACGCCGTCAAAACGCGGATACTCGACCATACGCGGTCGCCAAATACGTTAGGATTTCACCGTCTAAAGTCGGAATAGTTCTCGATCTTGTGAGAGGCAAGAGCTATAACGATGCGGTGGCTGTTTTGGAGAATGTCCCTAAAGCGGGTAGCGAGATAGTAAAAAAGGTTATGAATTCTGCGGCTGCTAACGCCGAGCATAACTGCGGGCTTAGCAAGATAGACCTGTACGTCGCGGAGGCGTATGCCGGTCCCGGTCCTACTCTGAAGAGAATAACCCCGAGAGCGAAGGGAAGCGCGGACAGAATTTTGAAACGCACGAGTCACGTAACCGTAATTCTTGACTCTAAGACAGAGTAGGAGGAGATATAATGGGACAAAAAGTTAATCCGCACGGAATGAGATTGGGAATTATAAGGGGCTGGGATACGCAATGGTATGCCGGTAAGAAAGAATTTTCAAAATATCTCGTCGAGGACTATAAAATCAGAGCCTTTCTTAAAAAGAAATATTACGGCTCGTCCGTCAGCAGAATCATAATAGACAGAAGCGCGAATAAGCTGAGCGTCGTAATCTACACGGCGAGACCGGGCGTCATCATAGGTAAGGCGGGCGCGGGCGTCGAGCAGATAAAAAAGGAGGTCGAGAATCTCTGCCAAAGCAAGACGACGAAAATCAGCATAAGCATTATGGAGGTTAAGCGGCCGGATACGGACGCGCAGCTTATCGCGGAGAACATAGCCGCGCAGCTTGAAAAGAGAATCCAATTCAGACGGGCAATGAAGCAGTCGATGCAGAGGGCGATGAAGGCGGGCGTCAAGGGTATCAAGACTATGGTCGCGGGTCGTCTCGACGGCGCGGAAATAGCGAGAAGCGAGCACTATCACGAGGGTTCCATACCGTTGCATACGCTACGGGCGGACATAGATTACGGACTCGCCGAAGCGCACACGACTTTCGGCGTAATAGGCGTTAAGGTTTGGATATACAAGGGCGAAATCCTCATAAAAACCCTGAACGCCAGAGAAGGAGGCGACAACAATGTTAATGCCTAAAAGAGTAAAGAGGCGGCGCGTTATGCGCGGCAGAATGAAGGGCAGAGCGCACTCGGGCAATACGCTCGCTTACGGCGAATACGGACTTATGGCGCTCGAACCCGCGTGGATTAACTCCAATCAGATAGAGGCGGCGCGTATCGCTATGACGCGTTTCATAAAGAGAGGCGGCAAGGTTTGGATAGACATATTCCCCCACAAGCCCGTGACTAAAAAGCCTGCCGAAACCCGTATGGGAAGCGGAAAGGGTTCGCCCGAATATTGGGTGGCGGTCGTCAAACCCGACAGGATACTGTTCGAGATGGCGGGCGTGTCGGAGGAAATCGCGAGGGAGGCTTTGAGGCTGGCTATGCATAAGCTTCCCATAAAGTGTAAATTCGTCAAGAAGAGCGATCTTGTCGATATGGACAAGCAAAATCTTTCGGAAGGCGGTGAGGGCTGATGGATTCTAAGGCTAAGGAATTTTTTGTTATGAATAACGACGAGCTTACCGCCAAATTGGACTCGCTGAAAGCCGAGCTTTACGCGCTAAGATTTAAGCACGCGACAAACCAGCTTTCCAATCCGTTAGTAATAGCGGACACGAAGCGCAATATCGCGCGGGTAAAGACTATTCTCCGACAAAGAGAGCTAAATATTTCGACGGAGCCGAAGACCGCCGTTAAGAAATCTAAGTAAAAGAGGTGTCGATAATTATGTCCGAAGCAACGGAAAGAAATCTTAGAAAGAGCCGAACCGGCATTGTAACCAGTAATAAAATGGACAAAACCGCCGTCGTCGCCGTAAAGCAGAGCGTCAAGCATCCGCTCTACAAAAAAACCGTCAAAAAAACCAAAAAGCTCAAGATCCACGACGAGAACAACGAGCTGAATATAGGCGATAAGGTCAGGGTCGAAGAGACGCGGCCTATAAGCCGAGAGAAGCATTGGCGTCTCGTCGAGATAATCGAAAGAGCGAAGTAATAAGGGGGCAGCTATGATTCAACCACAAACGCGTTTAAAGGCGGCGGACAATACCGGCGCGAAAGAGATAATGTGTATAAGAGTCTTGGGCGGCTCGTTCAGACGAAGCGGAAACATAGGCGACGTTATAGTCGCGTCCGTAAAGACCGCAACGCCCGGAGGCGTCGTCAAAAAGGGCGACGTCGTAAAGGCGGTTATCGTGCGCTCCCATAAGGGAATAAGACGCAAGGACGGCACTCATATCAAATTCGATGACAACGCCGCCGTCATTATCGACAACCAAAAGCAGCCTAAGGGAACGAGAATTTTCGGACCCGTGGCAAGAGAATTGAGAGAAAAGGACTATATGAAAATTATTTCTCTCGCGCCCGAAGTGCTGTAACAGGAGGATTTTTGAATGAAAGCTAACGTAAAAAAAGGCGACGTCGTTATGGTCATATCGGGTTCGACGAAGGATAAACAGGCGACGGTCGCCGCCGTGGATTACGACGGCGGCAGAGTAACCTTGGAGGGCGAGGGCGCGAAAAAAATAAAAAAGCACGTCAAGCCTAAGCGAGCTCAGGACAAGGGCGGCATAATGGAACAGTCGGGAACCGTGCATATATCGAACGTTATGCCGATTTGCGGGGCGTGCGGCAAGCCTACCCGCGTGGGGCATAAGGAAATCGAGGAGAACGGCAAAAAGAAAAAGGTCAGGGTGTGCGTAAAATGCGGCGCGGTTCTGACGTCGCCTAAGCTTTCTCAGCCTAAGAGCATCGTCGAGAGAGTCAAAAAGAGAATAAGCAGAAGATCCGACAAGGAAAAAGAAAAAGCAGGGGAATAATTTTCGGGAGGTATACACATAATGGCAGATACGAAAAAGACTGCGGTCAAAACGAGCGCGGAGAAGTCGGTAAAGCCGAGCGCGGAGAAGCCGTCTAAGCCGGGCGGCGCGCAGGTCTCTAAGCCGGGCGGTGAAAGGGCGGCTTCAAAGCCGACGGAGAACCGCTTGAAAATACGGTATAAGGAGAACGTCGTCCCCGCGCTTATGAAGCATTTTGGTTATAAGAATATAAATCAGGCGCCGAAGCTGGAAAAGGTCGTAATTAATATGGGCTACGGCGATATAAAAGACAACGCTAAGAGCGTACAATCGGCGATAGAGGAATTGCGCCAGATTTCAGGTCAAAAGCCTTACGTTACGTCGGCGAAAAAAAGCGTCGCGAATTTTAAGGTCAAGCAGGGTATGAAAGTGGGTGCGAAAGTAACGCTTAGAAACGACAGAATGTACGCCTTTACCGATAAATTTATTTCCGTAGTTCTCCCGCGCGTCAGAGACTTCAAGGGCGTGTCTCAAAAATCTTTCGACGGAAGAGGCAACTATTCTATGGGCGTAAAGGAGCAACTGATTTTTCCGGAAATCGTATACGACCAGATTGAGAAAATCAGAGGGTTCGACATTTGTTTCGTGACCACAGCAAAAACCGACGAAGAGGCAAAGGAGCTTTTAAAATTGCTCGGAATGCCTTTCGCGAAATAGGAGAGAGATTGTATGGCTAAAAAGGCTATGATAAACAGGCAGCAAAAGAAGCAGAAGTTTGCCGTCAGAGAATATACCAGATGTCAAATTTGCGGCAGACCGCACTCCGTCCTCAAAAAATTCGGCGTTTGCAGAATCTGCTTTCGCAATCTCGCCTATAAGGGGCAAATTCCGGGTTGCAAGAAAGCAAGCTGGTAATCGGGTAAATAAGGAGATAATCGTATGAATATAACAGACCCTGTCGCGGATATGTTCACGCGCATAAGGAACGGTCAGCTCGTAAAACACGAGGCGGTTTACGTTCCGCTCAGTATTATAAAGAAATCCGTCGCGGATATTCTGCTTGCCGAGGGCTATGTCAAGGCGGTGGAGATTGTGGGCAGAGATACCTGCGCCGCGCTCAAAATCACCTTGAAATACGGAGCGAAAAACCGGCCGGCAATAACCGGTATAAAGAGAATAAGCAAGCCCGGTCTTAGAATCTATTCGGGCTACGAGAAGCTTCCTAAGGTTTTGAATGGTATGGGAATCGCCATAATTTCAAGCTCTAAGGGCGTTATTACGGATAAGCAGGCGCGCGCCGACAAGGTTGGCGGCGAGGTCTTGGCTTTTGTCTGGTAAGGGGGGGGAAGAGAACTATGTCAAGAATTGGAAAGCTTCCGATCGCATTGCCTAAGGGTGTGAGCGTCAAGGTTTCGGAAGACAATACGGTAACGGTCAAGGGTCCTCTCGGCGAATTGCGGCAAAGGATTACGGGCCCCGTAAACGTGCGCGAGGAAAACGGTTCGCTGATCGTCGAGCGCGGAAGCGACGACGGCAACGCGCCCGCCCTGCACGGGCTTTACAGAGCCTTATTGTTTAATATGGTGAACGGCGTTACCGCAGGCTATGAAAAAAGTCTCGTTATAGCGGGCGTAGGTTATAAGGCGATAAAACAGGGCGGGAAAATCGTACTGAGCTTAGGCTTTTCGCATCCCGTCGAATTCGAGGAGCCGAACGGGATTACATTTACCGTCGCCGCGCCGACGGAAATAGTCGTGAAAGGAATAAGCAAGGAGCTTGTGGGGCAGACCGCCGCTAATATCAAAGCGGTAAGACCGGTCGAGCCTTATCACAATTACGGAATTCACTATAAGGGCGAAAGAGTCGTCAAGAAAGAGGGCAAGACCGCCGGCAAGAAATAACCGCCGTGTTTTTTAAGGAGATGATTCGTTATGATTAATAAAATTGACAAGAACGCCGACAGAAAAATCCGGCACGCGAGAGTGAGAAAAAAAGTAAAGGGAACGGCTGAAAAGCCCCGTTTCAACGTATACAGGAGCAATAAAAATATCTATGTTCAGGTTATCGACGACGTAAAGGGCGCAACTTTCGCGTCCGCGTCCACGCTTGACCGTGAGATCGCCGAGAAAGTCAAGAATTTAAACAAGGCGGGAGCGGCGAGGATCGTTGGAGCGGAAGCGGCAAAGCGTGCCTTGGCGAAAGGCGTTACGGACGTGGTTTTCGACAGGGGCGGATATATCTATACCGGACGCGTCGAAAATGTCGCGGAGGGCGCGCGCGAAGCGGGACTCAAGTTTTAGTTAAGGAGTATCATTTTTTATGGCAGTAAGAGAAAGGTCGGGCAGATACGATAAGGAAGCCCAGGATGATTTGATTAAAAAACTCGTCGAGGTCAGGCGCGTCGCAAAGGTGGTGAAGGGCGGGCGCACTATGCGCTTTTCCGCGCTCGTCGTCGTTGGCAACGGCGCGGGCGAGGTCGGAATAGGCATAGGTAAGTCGGCGGAGGTGCCAGACGCTATAGAAAAGGCCACTCAAGAGGCGAAAAAGAAGATGGTCAAAATCAGCGTCCTCGAGAGAACTATACCTCACGGAACGGTTGGTATTTTCGGCAGAGGCAAGGTGATTCTACTTCCGGGCGCGTTAGGCTCCGGCGTTATCGCGGGCGGTCCCGTGAGGAACGTTTTGGAGGCATGCGGAATCAAGGATATAAGGACGAAATCCATAGGTTCAAACAACAAAATCAACGTCGTGAAAGCTACGATGAACGGTCTTATGAGCCTTAGAACCAAAGAACAAGTCGCGGCGGCACGCGGCAAGGTTCCCGAAGAAATGTAAGGAGTTATGTTTTTATGGAGAAGCTTAAAATAACACTGACGAGAAGCACGATAGGTTTGCTCGAAAACCAAAAGGCGAATGTCGCGGCTTTGGGTTTGAAAAAAATCGGTCAGTCGAAGGTTCACAACGATTCGCCGCACATACGTGGAATGATAAAAAAGGTTTCATTTCTTTTGAAAATAGAAGAAATCGTTTAAATTAAACAGAAAAAAAAATCGGTTAATTTAAGAGGTGATATTTATGGATATACAGACTCTTTCACCGGCGCCTGGCGCGAGAACCAAGACAAAAAGATTGGGAAGGGGTATAGGTTCGGGCGTTGGAAAAACCTCAGGCAAGGGACATAAAGGACAGTGGGCGAGGAGCGGAGGCGGCGTCCGTCCGGGCTTCGAAGGCGGTCAAATGCCCCTCACAAGAAGGGTTCCGAAAAGAGGCTTTACCAACATATACAAAAAAGAGTATACGGTGATAAACGTTTCGGATTTGGAGAGATTTGACGACGGTTCCGTCGTTACGGCGGACGCGCTTTTGGCGGCGGGCGTCGTAAAAAAAATCGAGGCTTACGGAATAAAAGTCTTGGGGAACGGGGAACTCACAAAAAAACTTACCGTCGAGGCAAAAAAATTCTCTGAATCCGCAAGGGCGATAATCGAGAAAGCCGGCGGTAAAGCCGAGGTGAAATAATGTTTGAAACCTTAAAATCCGCTTTCACGACAAAGGAAGTCCGCGTTAAAATCCTGATGACGCTGTTTATGCTTCTGGTGTACAGAATAGGCGCCTACATTCCTATTCCGGGCTTGGACGTGAGCTTCGTGCAGAACAATTTTACGGACAATTCCTTTTTCCAATTGATGAACGCCGTAAACGGACAAGCTTTGTCTAACGGAACTATTTTCGCGCTCGGCATTTTGCCTTTTATAAACGCTTTCATCATAATGCAGCTTGTGACGCTCATCTTTCCGAAACTCGACGCGATGTCGAAAGAAGGCGAGGACGGCAGACGCAAGTTGACGCAAATCACGCGTTATGTAGCGATCGGTTTGGGTATAGTGCAGGCTATCGGCATAGTTGCGAGCTGGTCGGGTTCGGACGCCATAATTCCGCTCTTTTTGGGATTAGACGGCGAGAGCAACGAAACCGCGCTGTTTTTTTCGCAGGTCTTTATCGTTATAATGCTTGTGGGCGGTAGCACATTCGTTATGTGGATAGGAGAGCGCATTACGGAATACGGCATAGGGAACGGCACGTCGCTCATAATATTCGTGGGCATTTTGTCCACGATTTCCTCCGCGCTTTTTAACGGTTTCAGCACGCTGAGCGCGGCGGACGACATAACGGCGATAGTCATACAGATATTAGGCTTTGTACTTATCGTTATAGCCATATTCTTTTTTATAGTCTTTGTGGACTTAGCGGTAAGAAAGGTTAACGTGCAATATGCCAAGCAGGTCAAGGGCAACAAAATGTACGGCGGGCAATCGACGCATATACCTATAAAAATCAACGCGTCGGGCGTTATGCCAATAATATTCGCGTCCTCGTTTTTGATGTTTCCGCAAATGATAATCAGCCTATTTTGGGCCGGAAGCGAGGCGGAGGTTTGGTTCACTCAGTATTTGGGTATGGATTCCTATTTGTATCCTATAATTATGGCGTTGCTGATTCTCTTTTTCTCTTACTTCTACGCGCAGATACAGTTCGACCCCGAGGATGTGGCGAGAAATATTCAGCAGTACGGCGGTTTTATTCCGGGTATCAGACCGGGCAAGCCGACCGTTGAACATCTCAAAAGAATCAACAATAGGATAACATTTTTCGGTGCGATTTTCCTGTCAGTGGTTATGCTTATTCCGACGTTGCTTTTCAAAACGCTCTTTACCGAAATAGGTATGGCGAACGCGTTCAGCGCGACGGGTCTATTGATTGTCGTCAGCGTCGCTTTGGAATTCAACAAGCAGTTGGAAGCCCAGCTTATGATGAGGCATTATAAGGGTTTCTTGAAATAAACCGACGGTATAGGATTATTCGGTGAATTGCGATAAAAACGAATTGAAACGAATCGCATGATAAACGGGGATAAAATTAAATATACTTGCGGTATAAACGCGAGGGTAACGTTATGAAGATTATTCTGCTCGGCGCGCCGGGCGCGGGAAAGGGTACGCAAGCCGTGAAAATCGCGGCAAAGTACGGCGTTGCTCATATTTCTACGGGCGACTTATTGCGAAAGAACATAAAGGACTGCACAGAATTAGGCAAAAAAGCCAAAGAGTTTATGGACGGCGGCAGACTTGTGCCCGACGGTTTAGTTGTCGCTTTGGTAAAAGACGCCGTGTCGGCGGTCGAAAACGTACTATTCGACGGCTTTCCGCGCACGATAGAACAGGCGCGCGCCGTAGACGGTTTCGCGGCGGTCGACAAGGTTATAAATTTGCGCATCGACGAGTCGCTTCTGATGAACAGATTGACGGGCAGGAGAGTGTGCAACGACTGCGCGGCGGTAACTCACGTTTCGCTTCTTAACGGCGCGGGCAAATGTCAAGTATGCGGCGGCGTGTTGCAGCAAAGAGCGGACGACAACGAGGTCACTGTCAAATCGCGCTTGGACATCTACTGCAAACAAACCGCTCCCCTGATAGAATACTACGAAAAGCAGGGCAAGCTGATAGATATAGACGCGGGCAGAGAATCAGACGAGGTATTTAAAGATATTGAAAGAGTATTAGATAAATAAGCGGAATTATTATGGCGCATTGTTCACATAAGGTGCAAACGGCGCGTTTCTTGCGCTTATTCGCCCCTTTCGGCATCGTTATTTTCCCGAAAAGCGTTTCCGCGCATCATTAAAAGTCTTGAAAGGCGCGGAAACCGCCTGAAATCCTCCCGTGCTTATGGGTCAACAAGCCGCAGGTAAACGAGCGAGGATATATTCCTTTATAGAATACTGTGCGAAAAGGAATGTTTCGACATGCGCGACGCCGCAGTAAGCGGAATGCTTCGGCGAACGGGAAGCGTCCTTTCAAAGTGGTACGGTGACAAATTACGGGGGACTGCTCTTAAATTGTCCGGTTTGTATAGAAAAGCGTTAAAGATAGGCGGGCAGTTCGCGTTGACGTTTATAGAAAAGAGAGGCGGTATGTTTGAGGGCGTTTTGATAAAATCGCAAAAAGAAATCGGAATTATGCGCGAGTCCGGAAAAATCCTACGCGACGCTCACCTCCTCTTGGGCGAGAAAATCAAGGAGGGTATGTCTACTCTCGATTTGGATAAAATCGCTTATAATTTCATCACCGCGCACAAAGCGAAGCCCTCTTTTTTAGGGTATAACGGATTTAAGGGCACGGCGTGTATATCGGTAAACGAGGAGTTGTTGCATGGTATTCCGAGATCCGATAAAATTATCCAGAACGGCGATATAGTAAAGATAGATTTGGGCGTACTGCTAAACGGTTTTCATACCGACGCGGCGAGAACCCATGCGGTGGGCGAGGTCAAGCCCGAACATCTGACGCTAATAGAGCATACGCGAAAAAGCTTTTTCAAAGGCTTGGAGTTCGCGAACGAAAGCCGCAGATTGGGCGATATTTGCCACAATATAGGCGCGTATTTAGATGGCTTAGGCTACGGAGTGGTAAAGGCATATATAGGGCACGGCGTGGGCGCGCGCCTGCACGAACCGCCCGACATACCGAATTACGGCGCGGCCGGCAGAGGAATCCGGTTAAAGGCGGGGATGACCTTTGCGATAGAGCCGATGGTGGCTATGGGCGGCGGCGAGGTCGAGGTTTTGAATGACGGATGGACGGTCGTAACCGAGGACGGGAGTATGTGCGCGCATTACGAGAACACAGTGTTGATTACGGACGGCGAGCCTGAAATATTGACGCTGTAAACGCGGCGGCGCAATGCCCGATTACCGACGGCGCGAAATATCGCGCCTTATTAGCCGGCAACGGCGTAGATAGCGTTGCGGCGACGGATCGAATACGGTGAGTCTTAGATATTATTCCGTAAAGGTAACGACAAAAAAACAAGGAAATATTATGGAAATAGGTTCGGTGGTTTTTTCAAAGGCGGGCAGAGATAAGGGCAGATATTATATTGTGGTTCATGCCGGCAAAACGGAGGACGCCGTTTATATCGCCGACGGCGAAATGAGGCGGTTGGAAAAGCCTAAATTGAAAAAAATCAAGCATTTGAGAGATTCGGGCAGAATCATAGAAAAGTTGCAAAATAAATTTATCGGAAAAAAGACGGTATTCGACGCGGAAATACGTTCGGCGCTTAGACCGTTCAATGAGGAAAGCGAAAAAAATTCGGAAGAAAAAATCACGGACGGAAACGTCGCCGACGAAAGCTCCGGCGCGAAAAAACGGAATGGAAAATACGCAAAAACCGCAAGCATCGAATAAACGCGGCGGAAAACGCGGGCAATGAAAAGTTGGATAAAAGAAATACGGAAAAGCCTGAATAAGAAATGAGGAATGCGGGAGAACCGAATAAAAAAGCGAAAAACACCGCATATAATAAATCGATAATAATTTTTATAATAGAGGTATATATGCCAAAGGACGACGTTATAGAGGCGGAGGGTAAGATTATCGAGCTTTTGCCAAATACGAATTTTAAGGTGGAGCTTAGCAACGGACATATCGTCAACGCCTATCTCTCGGGGAAGCTCAGGCTGAACAATATCAAAATAGTCGAGGGCGACCGCGTGACTATTGAAATGAGTCCGTATGATTTGACAAAAGGGCGCATAACCTGGCGCGCTAAGAATTGAACCAAAAAACGGTTTGACTAAAAGCGCATAATTCGGAATTTCGAAAACTAATATCGAAACGGTTTTACAAAGGAAGCATAAGCTCGTATGTCAAAGATTAAATCTATATTATTTGACGGAAAAGGCGCTTCGGCGCATTAAGAATTAAATCGATGCAGTTTGGCAAGAGACGCGTAATCCAGCGCGCCGAAAACTAAGGCGGAAATTATTTTCAAAGGCATACAATAAAGGAGTTTTATATTATGAAGGTCAGGGCGTCTGTAAAAAAAATCTGCGATAAATGCAGAATTATCAAAAGAAACGGTAGAATTATGGTTATTTGCAGTAAGGACAAGAGTCACAAGCAAAGACAAGGTTGATAAAATGCCGTCGATTTCAACTATTTGACGGAAAGCTTATTTAAACGCTTGCGTTATTTTGTTATTTATGATATACTAATCAAGTTTGCTCCGCTTTGTTCCGCATTCATAATAAGGCGGGACGGGGCATGGTTTAAAACCTTTTCGGGGCGGTTGTTTTTCGCGGTAAAAGCGGCAAAAATATGAGAATCGCGGTAATCGGGGGCGGCTGTATTAAAGGCTTCATTCCAAGCTTTCGCCTTTAATAGCTCCTCGCGGCGTTGATATAGATTTATTATTTTTTATAAGAAATTACGGAGGTTTGTAATTAAATGGCTCGTATCGCAGGCGTGGATTTACCGCGCGAAAAGAGAGTTGAGATAGGCTTGACATATATCTTCGGAATAGGGCGTTCCGTTTCCAATAAAATTTTGGCGGCGGTGAAAATCAGTCCCGACGTCAGGGTCAAGGATTTGACCGAGGATCAGGTAAGCCTTATCCGCGATTATATCGACAGAAACATCAGGGTGGAGGGCGACTTGAAAAGAGAGATTTCCATGGACATAAAAAGGCTTATGGAAATCGGCTGTTACAGGGGTATCCGTCACAGGAAGGGATTGCCCGTCCGCGGACAGAACACAAGGGCTAACGCGCGCACGAGGAAAGGTCCTAAGCGCACGGTCAGCAAGGCTAAAAAAGTTAAAAAATAAGGAGAATATATATGGCCGCTTCAAATCAGAAAAGCAAAAAGGTCGTAAAAAAACGCAAGGAAATCAGGCGTGTAGATAAAGGAGCCGTGCATATTCATTCCTCCTTTAATAACACGATAGTTACGTTTACCGACGTCAAGGGCAACGCGGTGTCGTGGTCAAGCGCGGGTAAGCTGAAATTTAAGGGTTCGAAAAAAAGCACCCCGTTCGCGGCGCAGGCGGCGGCGGAGGACGCGGCTAAGGTCGCGAAAGATATGGGTATGAGAACCGTAGAGGTCTACGTCAAGGGACCGGGCGCGGGCAGAGAATCCGCTATACGCGCTCTTCAAACTTACGATTTTGACGTAACGCTTATAAAGGACGTATCGCCGATACCTCACAACGGTTGCCGTCCGCCGAAACGCAGAAGGTTATAGGAGGAAATTTTATATGGCGAGATATACGGGTTCTGTTTGCCGCCTTTGCAGAAGAGAGGGCGCGAAGCTCTTTTTGAAAGGCGAGAGATGTTATTCTCCAAAATGCGCGTTTACCCACAGGATTACTCCTCCGGGACAGCACGGCGCGTCGAGAAAGAAAAATTCGGAATATTCATTGCAGCTTAGAGAGAAGCAAAAAACCAAGAGGATTTACGGGATTTTGGAAAAGCAATTTAAGCTCTACTATGAAAAAGCGGACAAAATGCGCGGTATGACGGGCGAAAATATGCTGATTCTGATAGAGAGGAGACTTGATAACGTCGCCTATAAATTAGGTTTAGGCGCGTCGAGGGCGCAGGCGCGTCAAATCGTTTCTCACGGCTTGTTATGCGTCAACGGCGTAACAGTCAATATTCCGTCGTTCCTAGTCAAAGCGGGCGATGAAATTTCCGTCAAAGAAAACAAAAAGGACAAGGCGGTTTTCGCGGATATAAAGGCGGGCAGATCGGTGAATCTTCCGAAATGGCTGACCTTTGACAATGAGAAATTGAAAGGCGCGGTCGTCGCGCTCCCTACCGGCGAGGACATAGATTCCGCGATAGCCGACCACTTAATCGTCGAGTTGTATTCGCGTTAAAGTATCGGTATTTTCCGTTGCTTTTTATTGCGGAGCTATCGAGATTGGCGAGTAGCGCGGCGCGCTTTAAAAATCTTTGAGAGATTTTACCGGTGCGGTCGGAATCGTTCTTTTGAGTAGCTTTCGATTCGCGGACGGTGTAACGTCGATGATTGTTCGCTGTTTTTATCAAAACGCGCGGCAATGCGCCGACGGCGGACGCGGATTTATACGTCTCTCTCACTACGACCTATTTAAACGGAGGACTTTATTCATATGGAAATGATAAAACCAAAAATCACTTTTGAGGAAAGCGAGGATAAGGCTTACGCGAAATTCGTCGTCGAACCGCTCGAACGCGGTTACGGCACGACGCTTGGCAACGCTTTGAGAAGGATTTTACTCTCCGCTTTGCCGGGAACAGCGGCTCAGGGCATCAGAATAGAGGGCGTAAGGCACGAGTTTTCGACCATACAGGGAATTAGAGAGGATGTTTCGGAGATAATTTTGAACATAAAAAGCCTTGCGCTTAAGTGGAAAACGAACTCTGCCGCAAAGAAAATTATAACGCTGTGCAAGGAAACCGAAGGTCCGGTTTACGCCTCGGACATAACCGAGGATCCGGAGGTCGAAATACTCAATCCAGATTTATATATTTGCACACTCAGCGAGGATGCAAAAATCGACCTATCGATTACAATAGGAAACGGCAGGGGATATGTCGGGGCGAACGAAAACAAGGATAAAAATGCGCCGATAGGTTATATCGCGATAGATTCAATCTATACGCCTGTCGAAAAGGCGAATTATACGGTTGAAAACACGCGCGTGGAGCAGAGCATAGATTACGACAGGCTGATTATAGAGGTTTGGACAAACGGAACTACAAGCGCGAAGGAGACGGTCAGTCTTTCGGCAAAAATTATGAACGATCACCTTTGTCCGTTTATCGATCTCATTGAAAATATGAAGGATAACGATATTCTCGTCAGCCGTGACAGTGACAGAAAGCACAAACTGCTTGAAATGAGCATAGAGGATCTGGATCTTTCGGTTCGCTCTTACAACTGCTTGAAACGCGCCGGTATTCATACCGTCGAGGACTTAACCCAAAAATCGGAGGACGATATGCTGAAGGTCAGAAATTTAGGCAGAAAGTCGCTTGAAGAGGTCATAAAAAAGCTCGAGGATATGGGACTTGAGCTTTCGGGCAAGGACGAATAAGGGATGTGGGGGTATATATTGCGCGGTTGCGTCTAACGCGCCGTCCATGTTGCCTTGAAAATTGCGCGGTTGCATAAAAACGCATCGTTTACGCGACTCGGGGATTCGCGTGGTTTCTTACGAACACACTATTTATACGGAGAAATAAATTTTATGTCTAACAGAAAATTAGGAAGACCTACTGACCAAAGGCTCGCCCTCTTAAAAGGGCAGGTAACGGATTTGCTTTGGCACGGGAAGATTGAAACTACCCTCGACAGGGCGAAAGAGGTAAGGAAAATTGCAGAAAAATTAATCACGCTCGCCGTGAAAACATATACGGACAGCGTGGAGGTCAAAAAAACGCGCTATAACACAAACGGCGACCCGATAGAGGTTCCGTTTACTAATGACGGACCGAACAAGCTGAGCGCGAGGCGCAGGATTATGGCGTCCGTTTACGACATGCGGGAGCAAAGACAAAAGGGCGAGAAAAAAGCGGTTTTCAGAGCGCGCACAAAGGACGCTAACCACCCGCTTATTGAAAAAATATTCAACGATTACGCGCCGCATTATGCCAAAAGAGCCGAGGAATCCGGTCAGGGCGGCGGCTATACGCGCATAATAAAACTCGGAACGCGCAGAGGCGACAACGCCGAAACGGCTCTCATCGAGTTAGTTTAAGGGAAAGTTTTTTGATTTATGCGGGAAAAACCTTTTTGTGAATAAAATGTTTTTTCCGCGTCCTTTTTCCAAAAAATTCAATAATATAATTACACAGAATAACGCCGTTTTTTGAATCGGCGTTATTTTTTCATAGCGGACGGCAACACTTTCGAAAAACGGTGGAGTCATAAGCTTTTTCGGGTATTTTAAGTCGTTATGAAATATAATAACGCAGTTGCAGTTTAAACGACGCTTTTTCGTCGCAAAGTTCAAAAAGAACGGTTTTTTGTATTGCCCGGATATGAAAAAACTTTCAGCCGTAAGCGGCTGAAAATTCGACGATTTCATTTAGCGCGGTTGGCTGTAAATTGCGGAAGTTTTTTGGAAAGGGGCGCAGTGGAAACCTTTTGTGAACAAAAGGTTTCCACCGCATAATCTTAATAATCTTAAAAAAAATCCGCGTAAGCGGGCGGGCGACGCGTTTGCTCGGCTAATTTCGATTTGAGTGAATTGGCGCCGGAATTCTGCCGCCCCGCGCGATAAATTTTTCACTCGAGTATGGCGAGGTTTTCATAATCGGCGCGATTCCCAAAAGCCCGCCGTATTCCGCAAAGCCGCTTGTCTTGCCGAAAACGGGAATTATGCGCACGGCGGCGGTTTTGTTGTTGACCGCGCCTATCGCCGCCTCGTCCGCTATTATCGCGGATATCGTAGAGGCGGGAGTGTCTCCCGCGACGGCAATCATATCCAGACCCACGCTACATACCGCCGTCATCGCCTCTAATTTTTCAATGGAAAGCGCGCCGCGCGTAACCGCGTCAATCATACCCGCGTCCTCGCTTACGGGAATGAATGCGCCCGAGAGCCCGCCCGCAAACGAAGTCGCCATAACGCCTCCTTTTTTTACGGCGTCGTTCAGGAGGGCGAGCGCGGCGGTCGAACCGTGCGCGCCTACGGATTCCAGTCCCATTTCCTCCAAAATTTTGGCGACGCTGTCGCCCTTTACGGGAGTGGGGGCGAGAGAGAGGTCTACGATGCCGAAATTCGCGCCCAGCATTTTTGCGGCTTCCATAGCTATAAGTTGTCCGGCGCGCGTGATTTTGAAGGCGGTTTTTTTGACGGTTTCGGCGACGGCGGAAAAGTCCGCGCCCTTTATCTCCTCGATGGCGGCGAGAACGACTCCCGGTCCGCTTATGCCGACGTTTATTACGCGGTCGTTTTCGCCCGTTCCGTTGAAAGCGCCCGCCATGAATGGGTTGTCCTCGACGGCATTTGCGAAAACTACGAGCTTACCGCATCCTATACCGTCCTTATCTGCGGTGGCTTTCGCGGTTTGTTTTATTATTTCACCCATCAGGGCGACCGCGTCCATATTTATTCCCGCTTTTGTAGACGCGACGTTGACAGAGGCGCACACCCTGTCCGTACGGCTTAGGACTTCGGGAATACTTATAATAAAGCGTTTTTCATAATCGGTCATACCTTTTTGGACGAGCGCGGTATAGCCGCCGATAAAATCCACGTCAATCTCCTTCGCGGCGCGGTCGAGCGCGAGAGCCGTCTCCAAAAAACCGCCGGACGACGCCGCGATAAGGGAAACTGGAGAAACGCTTATGCGTTTGTTGACTATCGGAATTCCATAGCGCGCCGAAAGAGAGTCGGCGGTTCGTTTCAGTCCGCCCGCTTTTTCGACGATTTTTTTAAAGACCTTTTCGGCGGTTCGTTTTTTGTTCTCGCTCACGCAGTCGAACAGCGACAGCCCCATGGTGACCGTTCGTATATCGAGATGGCGGCTTTTGACCATATCTATGGTCTGTAAAATTTCGTTTATATTCAACATAAAACACCTATTATACGACGCGCCCGCAAAAATTTATACGGGCGCGTCGTAATTTTTAAGAATTTTGCGCATGGAATTTTCCGTATTAATGCGCCTCGTTTCTCAGTCATATGTAGTTAAATTTTGTACATGGAGTTGAAATTTTCTTGTTTCGCGTATATATTTTTAAGGGCGTTTTTTCGTATTTACATGTCGTTTTTCAGCGGATTGCGATATAATTGCGCCAGCTTAAGCTATTAACGCGGCTTTTATGTCGCAACTAAACTCAGTCAGATTTTGTGCATGGAGTTGAAAATTTCCTCGTGTTGTATACGTATTTCGACGCGCATTTCCTCCGCGATTTCTTGCAAAGCGGCGTTGATATGCGAGATGTCGGAGGACGCATCCGAGAGATCCGCCGTCATTATCATCGTAAATAAGTCGCCCATAACGGTTTGCGAAATATCCTCTATATTCACGCTCACGCCGTAAAGACAGCCGCTGACCTTGGCTATGATTCCTTTTTTGTCTCGTCCGATAACGGATATTATCGCGCGCATAAATACGTCCTCCTTAGGAAAATTTGCGGGGAAAACCTTTTGTTAAGGGGTATTACGAGGGAAAACCTTTTGTGAACAAAAGGTTTTCCCTTGCTCCTTATCCTAAAAACCTCCGGTGCATTTTAACCGTTCTGTACAAACCGAGAGCCGCAGTCAGAGAAAAATACCGCGCAATATATTTAATGCGGCGGCTTTGTTTTTTTGCGCCGTTTGAGAAATGGGAAAGATGGGTGTATTTATGCGGAGGAAACCTTAACTGATGTGATAAATAGTGTTAAAGTTTCTAATAAAACATGAAAATTTTTTAGAAAGGTTTCCCCCGCATGTTTTTCAATAAAAAAATTCCTCACGTTAAGGACTTAAACGTTCAACGCCTGTTCGACGGCGACGGCGAGCGCGACGGTCGCGCCGACCATAGGGTTATTGCCCATACCTATCAGTCCCATCATTTCGACATGCGCGGGAACCGACGAGCTACCCGCGAACTGCGCGTCGCTGTGCATTCTGCCCATCGTGTCGGTCATACCGTAGCTTGCGGGACCGGCGGCCATATTGTCAGGATGCAGGGTTCTGCCCGTGCCGCCGCCGCTTGCGACGGAGAAATATTTTTTTCTATGTTCCGTCGCCCATTTTTTGTACGTGCCGGCGACGGGGTGCTGGAAGCGAGTCGGGTTAGTAGAATTGCCGGTAATTGATACGTCCACCTTTTCATACTTCATAATCTCAACGCCTTCCGTAACGTCGTCCGCGCCGTAAACCAGTACGGCGGCGCGTTCGCCGTCGCCGTATGGAACGCGCTTGACGATTTTGAGCCTGCCGGTTTTGTAGTTCATTTTGGTCTGAACGTAGGTAAAGCCGTTGACGCGGCTTATGATATAAGCGGCGTCCTTTCCGAGGCCGTTCAAAATGACTTTCAGCGGTACGGTTCTGACCTTATTCGCGGTTTTGGCTATGCCTATCGCGCCCTCCGCCGCGGCGAAAGATTCGTGTCCGGCGAGGAAGCAAAAGCATTTGGTTTTTTCTTGGAGGAGCATAGAGGCGAGATTGCCGTGCCCCAAGCCCACCTCGCGCTGGTCGGCGACGGAGCCTTTGATGCAGAACGCTTGCAGACCTATGCCGATAGCCTCGGCGGCGTCTGAGGCTTTCCGCGCGTTTTTCGTTATAGCGACCGCGACGCCGACGGTATACGCCCAGACGGCGTTCTCGAACGCTATGGGTTGTATGCCTTTTACGATTTCCTCGGCGTTAATGCCCTTTTCGGCGCAGATATTTTTCGCCTCCGCGAGGGAAGCTACGCCGTATTTTTTGAGGCACTCGTTGATTTTGTCTATTCTTCTGTCGTAGCTTTCAAATAAAGCCGGTGAATTACTCATTTTCCATATCCTCCCTTATGCCTTTCGCGGGTTAATATAACTCGCCGCGTCTTTGTATCTGCCGTATGAGCTTTTCGCCTTGGCGAGAGCCTCGTTCGCGTCCATACCTTTGACGTTTATCATTTCCATCATTTTGCCGAGATTGACGAATTCGTAGCCGATGACCTCGCCGCCCTTATCAAGGGCCAGAGAGGTTACGTAGCCTTCCGCCATTTCGAGATAGCGCACGCCCTTATATTCCGTGCTGTACATAGTGCCTATCTGCGAGCGCAAGCCCTTGCCCAAGTCCTCTAAGCCCGCGCCGACGGGCAATCCGTCCTCCGAAAACGCGGACTGCGTTCTGCCGTAAACGATTTGCAAAAAAAGCTCCCGCATCGCCGTATTGATCGCGTCGCACACGAGGTCGGTGTTCAGAGCCTCTAAAATGGTCTTGCCCGAGAGGATTTCCGCCGCCATAGCCGCGGAATGAGTCATTCCGGAGCAACCGATAGTTTCTATCAAAGCCTCCTTTATCACGCCGTTCTTGACGTTGAGCGTCAGCTTGCACGCGCCCTGCTGCGGCGCGCACCAGCCCACGCCGTGCGTCAAACCGCTTATGTCCTTAATTTCCTTCGCCTGAACCCATCTGCCCTCTTCCGGAATTGGCGCGGGACCGTGGTCAGGACCTTTTTTAACGCAACACATTTCTTCCACTTCATGAGAATATTGCATTATATAGTCGCCTCCTGTATGTTTATTTAAAAACTTATATTCATAGACGAAAACGCGGGTCTTAGCTGTTTTTTCGCGGCTTTCACCGTTTTTTCTCGTTACGGCTTTTACCGTTAACAAAAAAACGCCTTTAATGCCGTACCCCCCCTAAATCCGATATTTTCATATATGAATACAAAATCTGACTTTTAACAGAGAATATTATATCATATTGTCCGCGTTTTGAAAAATAAAAACGCGCGTATTTAAAAAATATTTTGTATATAAAATTTTTTTGAAAAAAAGCGGGAATTTTTTTATTTTTTAAGAGTATACGCGAAAAACCTTTTGTTTACAAAAGGTTTTCCGCGCGCCCCTTTCCCAAAAAACTTCGAGTATTTTTTTAATTATAAGACGTCCGTTTGGGAAGGCGGCTTTTCTTGTTAGAGCGGCTATAAAAAAGACGGAAAAAAATTGACAAATTTTCAGAAAACCCTTTATTTACATTTTTATTTATGGTATAATATTTACAATACGGGTCGAATCGTGGAAAATGACGGGGGTGTTGATTGTATGTCCGAAAAAAAAGAGACGGCGAGCGCCGTCCGCAAAGAGCTTTTTACGGCATGGGGAGAAAGGCTTAAAGGCTTGCCGGACGAAATACCGCTGTCCGAATACCCGAGGCCGCAATTCGAGCGCGGCTCGTTTTTTAATCTCAACGGACGGTGGGACTACGCGATTTTAAAAAAGAACGAATCCTTTTTCGCGCCGCAGGGAAAAATACTCGTTCCTTTTTCACCCGAGAGTCCGCTTTCGGGCGTAGGCAGGCGGCTGACGCCCGACGAAAAGCTGCATTACCGCCGCGAGTTCGAGCTTGATTGCGGCTTTGTAAAGAGTTCGGTGTTTTTGCATTTCGGCGCGGTTGACCAATCGTGCGTCGTAACTGTGAACGGCGCTTGCGCTGGGACGCATACGGGCGGCTTTCTGCCGTTTTCTCTCGACGTTTCGGAGTATGTCCGCGCGGGCGGAAACGAAATCGCCGTCGAGGTTGAGGACTGTACGGACGCGGGTTATTTCAGCCGCGGCAAGCAATCGAGCAAGCCGGGCGGGATTTTTTATTCGCCGCAATCGGGAATATGGCAGACCGTTTGGCTTGAAAGCCTGCCGAAGACATATCTGTCGTCCGTCAAAATGACGCCCGATATAGATAGAGGCGTTTTGAGCGTAGAGCCGTTCGTTTGCGGGGGTGCGGATTCCGATACCGTCCGCGCTGTCGTTTTTGACGGCGAAAGAATCGTAACGGAAGCGGAGCTTATCCCCAACCGTGAAAATTCGATTTCCATACCCGATTTTGAGCTTTGGTCGCCCGAAAGTCCGCGCCTCTACGGCATACGCTTTACTGTGGGCGAAGACGTTGTGCGTTCGTATTTCGGTATGAGAAAATTCGCGGTAAGCAGAGACGGGGAAGGCATAATCCGCATGACGTTGAATAACAAGCCGTATTTTCACAACGGCTTACTCGACCAGGGCTATTGGCCGGACGGCTTGCTCACGCCGCCGTCCGACGAAGCCATGCTGAACGATATACGGACCGTAAAAAATCTCGGCTTTAATATGTTGCGCAAGCACATTAAAATAGAACCGCTCCGCTGGTATTATCATTGCGACAGAGAGGGCGTTTTAGTGTGGCAGGATATGGTCAACGGCGGTGAGAAAATGAATATTCACATCACGGGAATTCTGCCGTTTTTGGGCGTACACATAAACGACGGCGAGAAAAATTATAAAAAATTCGGCAGACAAAACGCCGAAGGACGTAAAAATTATTACGCCGAAACGGAAAAAACCGTCGGGCATCTTTACAATTCGGTATGTATAGCCGTATGGGTGCCGTTCAACGAGGGCTGGGGGCAATTCGACGCGTTGAAAGCCGTCGATTTCATAAGAGAACGCGACAAATCGCGTCTCGTTGACCACGCCAGCGGCTGGCACGACCAAGGAGGCGGCGACCTAAAAAGCCTGCACGTCTATTTTAAGCCCGTGAAAATCCGCCGCGATAAAAAGGGCGCGCGTCCTGTCGCGCTCTCCGAATTCGGCGGCTATTCCTACGGTGTTCCGGAACACGTTCAAAATCCGGCGCGTGCGTTCGGCTATAAAATATTCAAGACCGAAGCCGCCCTGAACGACGCGTACGGCGAGTTGTACCGCCGTCGAATTGTACCCGCACTGAAAGACGGTCTTTGCGCGTGCGTTTATACGCAGGTGTCGGATGTGGAGGATGAAATTAACGGACTTATGACTTATGACCGCGCCGTATGCAAACTGAACGCCAAAACGGTAAGAGAAATAAACGCGTTGCTGAAGCTGTAATCGGTTTTGAAAAATTATGCGTCGGAAACCTTTTGTGAACTTATCGGACACGGCGGTAGACTATCCGCGCCGCGACTGCGGGCGCGTCTTTTATTCGCACATATTTCGATAAAAAGCTTCGCCGCGTCTTTAAGCTTCGTCCGCGTTTTTCGTCTTTATCTTCGTAAAATATTATTCGTTTATATAATAAAAACGACAAGATCTTTTATAGAAAGAGGTGCGGGGAGAATCTTTTCTTCTGAAATAGGTTTCTCCCGTATAATTTTTTAATAAAAATGTTTTCGTCGTATATATTCCCTTAAAAAATTGTATTACGGATATATTTTTTTAAAAACTTCCTTTACAACCGCGGCGCTTTATGTTATAATATACAATATGGAATTGAATTCAAGCAAAAAGAAACTTACGACGCACCTCAGAATTTTAAACAAAGCGAAATTTTTATTTGAAAAGAACGGGGTTACTCATGTAACGATAGACGACATTGCCGTTGAATCTTTTATTGCGCGTTCGACGTTTTTCACCCATTTCGCATCGCTCGAGGACTTATATTCCGAGATTGCCAACCGCGAGCTGGACGCTTTAATCGACATAATTCTGTCGGCGAAAGCGAGCGGCGAGCGGTACGACGCGGTATTAAAAGATTTTTTATCGCGGTTGATCGACGATACCTCGAAATATCCTAAAACTTTTATAGAGCTTTTCGTCAAAGGAATTTTGACTGCGGACAAGCCCAACGAGAAATTTTTGGAATTTGAAGCGGTCATTTCCGATATACTGCAATACGCTTCGCCGCCCGTATCCGGCGGCATAATAGACGCGAAGGACATTTACGACGCGCTTTTCGGACTCTATCTGGGCGTGGTCTGCGACGACCTGATACGCTACAAGGGCATACCCGATCCCGAAGCCGTCAAAAAAATTCTCTATATGCTCGTGAATATTTTGAATATCGGAACTCCTGACGCTACGGAGGCCAAGACGGAAACGGGAGTCGTAGCATCGGAACGAAAACGGAGACGGAGTCCGGAGTCGCGACGCCGGCAATAACTGAAACCGACGGTGGCGTTTGCGCCGCCCGAAAGACGCGGTATATCTCGAATATCCTAAAACGCCGCAATTAAGGATCGCGCGTGTTTTGACGGTCTTATCGCGCGGCGTACCGCGAAACGCCGGAAAAGACAGGCGTACATGCCGAGTCTTTTTCTCGTAGCATATTCTAAGCGCGGAAAACGGTCGATTACGTTTCAAGGACTTGCTCCGTACCGCATATTCTGAAAACAGTGCGGCGGCGCGGTTCTTACGCACTCGATAGATATTGATTAAAAAAAGGGGTTTTTTGTTATGAGCAACGGTTATTCTATAAGCAAATGGGAATCGGCGGCGTCAATCAACGCCGAGCTTGAGAAGCTTACGTCCCAGCCGATTTGGTGCGTTTCGGACGACGCGCTGAACGACCTTCTTGAAAATTATTACGGCAAACGCTGTCAAAAGTCCAAGGCGCTTTACGACGAGGCGAAAAAATACATTCCTAACGGCGTTCAGCACAATCTCGCGTTCAATTTTCCTTTTCCGCTTTGTTTCAACCGCGCGGAGGGCGCGTATCTCTACGACGCGGACGGCAACAAATACACGGACTTCCTGCAAGCGGGCGGACCCACGATTCTCGGCTCGAACTATCCCGAAGTAAGGAACGAGGTAGAAAAACTGCTACGCTCTTGCGGACCCGTAACGGGGCTTTTTCACGAGGCGGAATTACTGCTTGCGAGAGAAATAAATAAGCATATGCCCACAGTCGAGATGTTCCGTATGCTTGGCTCCGGCACGGAGGCCGTTATGGCGGCGGTTCGCGCTGCGCGGCTTTACACGAAAAAGAAAAACGTAGTAAAAATCGGCGGTTCGTATCACGGCTGGTCCGACCATATGGTCTACGCGCAAAAGGTTCCGGGTTCCGGCAGGCTGGAGTCGCACGGAATTCCCGCGCGCACGACGTCTTTGACCCGCGAGGTCCCCCCAAACAATCTTTCCGCTCTTGAAAACACTCTGAGACTGAATTTTGTTCGCGGCGGCACGGCGTGCGTAATCGTCGAACCGGTGGGTCCTGAGAGCGGCACGCGCCCCGTCGATTTCGATTACAACGCGGGCGTCCGCGCGCTGTGCGATAAATACAAGACTCTTTTAATATTCGACGAGGTCGTTACCGGCTTCCGCTTGGGCTTAGGCGGCGCGCAGGGCTATTTCGGCGTAAGACCCGACCTTACGATTTTCGGCAAGGTAATAGCCGGCGGCTATCCGGCGGCGGGCGGCATAGGCGGTAGCCGCGAAATCATCAACAAAACTCTCGCGGCGGGCTTGCAGAGCGGAAGCAAAAAAGCGTATATCGGCGGCACCCTCGCCGCGAACCCTCTTTCATCCCTCGCGGGCTATTGCACGATTAAGGAAATCGAACGCACGAACGCCTGTGAAAAAGCGGGGTTGGCGGGCGATAGACTGGCGGACGGCTTAAAGGCGCTGATAAAGAAATACGGTCTGCCTTTCGTCTGTTTCAACCAAGGTTCTATCGTGCATTTGGAATGCTCGGGCGCGATGGCTTTCGACGTTTCCGCTCCTATCAAAATCGTTTCGCTTTTGAAGCTTTTGAAAAATAAGGAAAACGTAATGAAAAGAAAGACGGCGATGGAGAGGATGGGCGCGGCATATATGGCGAACGGCATAGTTACGCTCGCGGGCAGCCGCCTCTATACCTCTATGGCGGACACAGACGAGATTATAGACGAGGCGCTTCAAAAATTTGAAAACGTATTCAAAACCGTGGTCAAGGGTGTGGAAATCAAGGAATAAGCGGCGTTTTCGCGCGCAGAAACTCCTTTGTATATTTATTATTGCCCGCGATAATGGCGTTTCAGGTAAAGCGGTTTTAATCGGCTTTGGCACCGTCGCGTCCCGTTTAAGTTGCGTTCAAATGCGCGAAAAGTTAAGAAATAAGCGATGTTTTTCTGATAAAAGCCGCGTTTAAATTATGCGAAAATCTAAGGGGTAAAACGATAGGTTGGAGAACGTTTATGGACAAAAGCTCTCAATATATAGTGGCTCACGATATGGGCACAAGTTCAGACAAGGCGGTCTTAATCGACTTTAACGGTCGAATAACCGCATCCTCGAAACGCGACTATCCGACGTTTTATCCCTACCCCGCGTGGGTGGAACAAACCCCCGACGACTATTGGAGCGCCGTTTGCAAGGCGTCGAACGATCTCGTCGTCAAAAACGGCGTGGATCCGTCGAGTGTAAAAGGCGTAATATTTTCCACTCAATCTATGGGACTCATCCCCGTGGACGAAAAGGGAGCGCCGCTTTACAACAATATCACATGGGTGGACGGCAGAGCCGAAAAGCAGGCGCGGTATCTTATGAACAAGCTGGGCGGCAAGCGCGCATTTTCGCTCGTTTCGGGTACGCCGATCATGGGTAAGGACGTTGTCGCTAAAATTCAGTGGATCAAGGAGGAACGCCCCGACGTTTATAATCATACGCGCTATTTCCTTGACGTAAACGGCTATCTGAAATTCAAATGCACGGGGAAAATGGTTTCGGAGCTGTCCGGCGCGTCTTCTTACGGCTTGGATCTGAAGAAAAAGACATGGCTCTCGGCGTTAAAGCTTGTGGGCATCGATATGAACCGCTTACCTCCGCTCGTCAAAAGTACTGACGTAGTGGGCGGACTTCTGCCCGACGCGGCGGCGGCGATGGGGCTCATGCCGGAAACGCCCGTTTTCGGCGGCTCTGACGACGTTCAGAGCGCGGCGATAGGCTCGGGAATGAACGCCGACGGCGACGTGCATATATATCTCGGCACCTCCGCATGGGTATGCGCGTCTTCGAAAAACAAGACGCAATTTAAGCACGGCGCGGCGGCTATCCAGAGCGCGGATCCCGATATGAACTTAATAGTCGGCATAACCGAGGCGGCGGGTTCGAATATTCAATGGTTATGCGACCAATTTTTCAAAACGGAGCAAAAGGAACACGGCGAAAACATATTCGCCTACATGGACAAAATGATCGAAACCGTGCCTCCGGGCTCGGACTATCTGATATGCACGCCGTGGATGCTTGGCGAACGGTGTCCGATAAGCTCGACCACCACGCGCGCGACCCTTTACAACATAAATCCCGAGCATACGCGGACGCACCTTATGCGGGCGGTATACGAGGGTATCGCC
The DNA here is from genome assembly GCA_031275485.1 of Clostridiales bacterium. Taxonomy (GTDB): domain Bacteria; phylum Bacillota; class Clostridia; order Christensenellales; family JAISNN01; genus JAISNN01. Next base: position 39,582 of record JAISOS010000092.1, read on the forward strand.
TATAATCTGCGTTGGATTTTGGAGAATTTCAAAGCGGATTACGGTTTTTCCTCCGAGCATTTTCGCATAATCGGCGGCGGCGCGCTTGACAAAGCGTGGATGCAAATCATCGCCGACGTTACGGGCAAGGAATTTTCCGTGAGCGAAAATCCGCGAAACGCGGGAGCGTTGGGCGCGGCGATTACCGCGCTTATCGGACTTGGGGAGGTAAAAAGTTTTTCCGAGGCGCGCGGCTATGTGCGGGCTGCGGAAACTTATCGCCCGAATCGAAATAACAGGGAAATCTACGATAAGCTGTTCCAAAACTATAAGGAAATATACAAGGGGCTAAAAAAAGCTTACAAAAATATCAACTCCGAACGCTTTACGTAATCCCTTATTTCCCGCGCGCCCCTTTCTAAAAAAACTTTAAACTTAATATTATTAACGAGTAAGCGCGCCTATCCTCAATCATTGCTGAACGCAACTTAAAGCGTGCAATGCCGTTCCCGCCGCGAGCGGTATTTTATATCAAATATTTTAACGCTCCAAATAAACTATGCGGAGATTATTCCGTAAAAAGAGGTTTTTATGTCAGATAACTCGAAAATTCAATCAATCATAGTTGCCGCAACCCGTCTTGCCGAGCAAAATCTCGCGGACAACGGCGCATCGATAGCCGCGAAAGCCGACTTTGCTTCCGATAACGAGCGCGGCGGGAGCGGATTCTTTATGACCGCCGCTTCCGCAGATTTTTCCGCGATGACAGAGCGGCATATAACCTTCGCTTCTTTATCGAACACCGGCGACGGCGGGGCCGCCGGATTGTTCGCGAGAGCGTTTGCGGCAAAGCCGAAAGCCCGCGCCGCGATAGTCGCGTCAACGCCGTATCTTTTGCGGTTGTCCGAGCTTTCGACCGAGCTGCCGCCTATTTTGGACGATTTCGCGCAAATTATAGGCGGAAACTTAAAAATCGCCGTTTCCGGTAAAATCGCGGCGGCATTGCGCGGCAGAAACGGTTGCTTGTTGGAAAATAAGGGCGTTTTGGTTCTCGGGCGCACGCTTGACGAGACCGTAACCGCGCTTCTTGTCGCGGAAAAGACCGCGAAGGTTTTCGTGCTTTCGCATTATCTCGGCGCTCCCGCGCCTATTTCGGCGATAGAAACCAAGCTTATGAGCGTAGTCTACAGGATAAAATACAGCAAGAAGAATCAAAAGGCTATGGAAATCAAAGAAAAATAAATTTTCAGCGTTGCGGTTAATAAAACTGATTAAAAATTTCTCAGTTTCGCCAAAATTTTTAAACAATACGGAAAACACCGTAAAAATTATTGTGAAATTACAGCCGTTATGGGAGATATCGGCGCATTTAGGCGTCGTTTTTTTCGTCGCTTGCGCCGAAAAAACGGTTTTTCGTATTGCGCGAATGCGGAAAGAACTTTTTAGCCGTTTATGGCAAAAACCCGATATTTATCTTTAAAAACGCAAATTCGATTCGCGACGACCGTATAATGGGGATACGGTAAAATTGGGAGCGGGTTGCGTTGTGAGGGAATGAGAACTTTTATGGAATACGGCGGCGGTATGGGGGACGGAGAGGTTTTTCGTTTTAAAAAATCATTGGGACAAAATTTTATTTCGGACGTTAATCTTTTGAGCGCGATTGCGGCGGATGCCGGAATTTCGGGCGAGGATACGGTTGTGGAGATCGGCGCGGGAGCGGGCGGACTGACCGCCGCGCTTGCGAAAAAGGCCGAGGCTGTGTACGCGTTCGAGGTCGATAGGAGCTTGAAGAGCGTTTTGGACGACGCGTTGGCGGATGCGGATAACGTAAAAATAATTTTTGCGGACGTGATGAAATTGGACGACGGAGAGATAAAAAATATCGCGGGCGGGTCGTTTAAGGTTGTCGCGAACCTGCCGTACTATATCGCCGTACCGCTTATTTTTCGCTTTTTGGAAAGCGAATTGGACGTCGAAAGCCTTACGGTTATGGTGCAGAAAGAGGTCGCGGAGCGGCTGATCGCGCGACCGGGAACTAAGCGGTACGCCGCCGTTACGGTCGCGGCGGACTTTTACGCCGACGTGAAAATTCTGAGAACGGTAAAACGCGGTATGTTTTATCCCGCGCCCAAGGTCGATTCCGCGCTTGTCGGCTTCAAAACCGCGCGCGGCAAATATCCCGCCGTCGAGGGTAAGCGTTTTTTGCGGTTTGTGAGCGCGGCGTTTTCTATGCGCAGAAAAACCCTCGCGAACAATCTGAACGCGGCGTTCGGGATTGCTAAAATCCGCGTCGGAGAATATCTCGCTACGCTTGGTTTTCCGGCGGAAATACGCGGGGAAAGGCTTTCGACATCCGATTTTATAAAATTATATAAAACCTTTTATACGGAACCGTAAAAATGCCGAAGTTTTTTGGAAAACGGAGCGCGGGAAGTCTTTCGTGAAAAAAGGCTTTGTTCGCATATATTTTTTTAAATAATAATTTTGAAAGCGGATAGACTGCGGAGGAAAAGTCAGACCGCTTGCGAAAGTTGAGGGCGAATAGCTTTTATGCGGTTTTTACGCGGTGTCGAAGCATTTTCGACGGCGCATATTCCCGCGTTATAAGCGGTATAATGTGAAAAACAACGCGGCGACGCGCTGAAAACGGCAAAAAATACCTTCCGCGCTTTATGTGAACGCGCCGTAGACGTTATCCGTCCCGACTTTGTCTATTTCGCTTTTATCGCCACAATGTTATCGGTTTTACGCGAACGCGCCGTAATTTGAAAAAAATAAGGAAAGACTTCAAGAAAACGCCGAATAAAGCGATTTGCGCGGCGTTTCTTTAAATTTAGCTCGCAATTTTTTTTGAGTTTGCGTCGAATTCACGAATTTATTAGATTCTAAATAAGCCAAGCCGAAAACGGCGGTTATTTAGGAGGTAAACCGCATAATAAATTTATTAGCGGCTCGCTTTTGCGGTTCGGCGCAAAAAAAAATTAAAAAATACCGGATAGTAATTGAATATTCTTTTAATCTGTGGTATAATGATTAAAAATATGATAGTGATGTTTTTGCGGGAGCGAAATTATTTCGTTTCGGTATACGCGTTTAAAGTATTGTCCGAATATAAACCGTTCCGCTAAAAAACGGGGAACGCCGCCGCAGGCATTGAACGGCGCGCGTTCCGTTTGAGGCGAAATTCGCGGGACGAGACGGGGATATAATCCGTTCCGCGCTTGTGAAGGCTGGTTAAAAGGGTTGATATGGAATATGATTTTATGACGCAGTCAAGGCTTTGGAGCGATTACGATCCCGCCGCGTTGCCGATAGATCACTCGGTCTCGGACGAGACCGAGGAAAACGGCATTACGAGGAGGACGGTCTTTTTTAACTCCGACGGAGTCGGGGCGGGTAGCGTGAGGGTTCGTTGCGAAATTTCCTTTGCGGGAAACGCGGCGAAGAATACCGCGGTAGTCTACGCGGGCGACCTGTTCTGCGGAAGCGATAAGGATATGACTGCGCGGCTCGCGGAGGCGGGGTATTTGGTTGTCGATCCCGATTTTGGAGCGGACGTCGTATTGAGCCGGACGGATTCCTGCGCGGACGGCGGTTTTAGGCGCGTCGGTTCCGGCGCAAACGGCGGTTTCGATTCCGGCGCAAACGGCGCGGATACGGACGCGAACCGTACCGTCTACCCCGAAGAGCTCGACTATTGCAGACCGCGAAAAAACTCTCCGTATTTGCTTTCGGCAAATCCTTCCGCAAAGCATTCGCCGTGGTACGTTTGGGCAAAAATTCTGCGCCGCGCCGCCGTTCTCGCGCGCGCCGAGTACGGCGCGGAAAACGTCGTGCTTATAGGCGAAAGGTCCGCCTCGACGGCGGCTTATATCGCGGGGATAGATCCGTCGTTTTCGATGATAGCGACGTTTTTCGGTAGCGGATATATATCTTACGACGGGATATACAAATTCGGAGACGACGCCCCCGTTATAGACGACGAAATGGAGTGCTTTATCGCGGGCGTCGAGGCGCAGACATACGCTCGGTTTATTGAAAAACCCGTGCTTATGCTACAGTCGACGAACAGTTCACTCGGCGACTTTGACAGGGCGTCGGATTTATTCGGTCTTTTTCCGTTAGAAAAGACTATGATAGTCAGTCCGGGACTTGGCAACTGCGTGACCGAGCGCGCGGCGGAAAATCTCCTGAAATGGATTGAAAACACACTCGCCGGCAAAAAACCGAAGGCTACGCCTATCGGTGCTCTCGTCATAAGCGAGAACAATTACTATTTCAATATAAGCGTTCCCGATTCCGAGGGAATAGAGTCGTTAACGGCGTATTACAGCACGACGGACGACGCGCCGTATTTCCGCGAATGGCGTAACGCGCGGACGGAGGAGACGGAGCGCGGAGAGTACATAGCCAAGTTGGAAGTTGCGGGCGCGGCTCGGATTTTCGCTTTCGCGAACGTCCTTTACGACGACGGAACTTTGGTTTCGTCCAAGGAATATACTATGCTCCTGCCGCAAAGAGCATCCGAATGCGACGCAAGTTTCAAAAACCGCGTCGTCTATTCGGGTGAAACGGGTATAAATTTTGTGCCGTCAAGCCGCCGTCTGACGGTTTCGGACGGCGTCGAGCTTGCGGTCGGCGCATACGGCATAAAAGGAGTCAGAGCGGCCGGCGGCGGGATGATAAATTATGCGGCGGGAGCGTGCGTTTCGGATGCGGGCGGCGATATAGCCGCGCTTCAAGCCGATGTTTTTACGACGGAAAGTAAAAAAATTATCATGAGCGTATACAAAAAAAGGAATAGAACCGCCGTAAAATATTCCTGCGCGGTGGACGTTCCGGGCAACGCCGAATGGCAGAGAATTTCTATTGAGCCGAGAATGTTCAAAAATAGCCAATCGGGCACGGAGGACAATTTCGACGGCGTAAAAATGCTTGAAATCGAGGATGCGGCGGGCGTGATATTTAACAACATTTTATTCGTCTGAAAAAAAGGATACCGTATAAAATGAACGAAAGTACATGGCGGATATATGCGTAAAAATATCCGAAAACCTCAAAAGCGCATAAAAAATACGGCGTTCCGGTTATATTAAGCGTAAAATGCGGATATTTATAAACATTGAAGAAAAAATAAAATCAGACGGGCTCTAAAACAGTGTTTCGGGCACTTTGATGAGGATACCGTATCTTAAAAGCGGTCGGGATTTTCAACGGGCGGGGTCGGTAATATTTGGAGATAACTTAAGAACCCGCGTTTTTTAAATAATTTAAAGAAGGATTTTGCAGATGACGCAGTTGAGCAAAGGCGAACAAGGAACGGTTGCCGCCCGTTATAAAAGATTCGGCGCATCAAACATACTTTTTGACATACTGATAGTTTTGTTCGTTATAACGCTCGCTTTCGGCGCGTCCGTAGTGCTTCGCGAGTACGTCGTTATCGGTACGCGCGTTAAGGGTATTTCTATGGAAAATACCGTTTACGACGGCGACACGGTCTATCTTCTCAACACCAAAAACGTCAAAAAAGGAGATATAATAAGGCTGAAAAATCCCATACCCGAAAAGGATAATTCGGGCGAAATCGTTGACGAATATCTGATTAAACGCGTCATAGCTATCGGCGGCGATCGTCTGGCAATACCGGGCGACGGGTACGTCTACGTCAACGGCGAGAAGGTTGGCGACGGATATACGAAAGAACCCGGTGGCACTAATTACCGCGCCGAGTCGGACGATATGTCCTTTGTGACTGAGGGAAAGGTACCCGACGGATATATTTTCGTTTTAGGCGACAACCGCGCAAAGAGTCAGGACAGCCGCGTGTTCGGCGCGGTAAAGACGGACGATATACGCGGCAAGGCGTTTTTGATAGTCCGTAACGGCGATTGGATTTGGATTTAAACCCGTGTTAATAATAGGAAAGGGCGCGTCTTTAACGGGTCTTTTCGCGGTTTTCCCCCGTTCTTTTTCTTTAACGGGTTCCGTCGAAAGTTCGCGGAGTTTCATGGGAACGCTTTGACAACAAAGCCGTGCCCCCCCGCAAGCCCGAAGTTTTTATCTAAAAGACAGAGTCTGAAATTCTTTCAAAATTTTTCAAAGAGTTATGCCGTTCGGGTAATACCGCGCAGTAAATTTTTTTTGGAGAAACTTACTATGAAATTAAACTATAAGCAGACAATTTTTGTCGGACTAGCGTTCCTTTCCATTTCGGCGTTTTGGCAGTTCTATTACGCCTATATGCCGCTTACGGTGACGCTTGTTTTCGGTCTGGATAACTTCTGGCGCGGCGTTGTTATGGGTCTCGACAATTTCGTCGCGCTCATTATGCTCCCGCTTTTCGGAATGCTGTCGGACAAAAGGAAAAACGTTACGCACGGCAGACGGACGCCTTATATTCTCATAGGCACGTTTTTGTGCGTTGTGTTCTTTATGGCTATGGGCGTTTTGGAGCACATGCAATTCGAGGGGCTTATGGCGGAGGGCGCGATACGGACGGCGACGGAGGGCTTGGACGCGGCGGCGAAGAAAGCGGTGACCGAAAGCAACCGTCTTATCGCTTTCGAATTTATGCAAAGCAATCCCGCAATATTCGTCGGCTTTATAGGCTTCGTACTGCTGACCCTGTTTTCTATGGGCATATACAGAACGCCTGCGGTCGCGCTTATGCCCGACGTTACGCCGAAGCCCTTGCGCTCTCAGGCAAACGCCGTAATCAACATTATGGGCGGCGCGGGCGGCGTCTTAGCGACCGTGATTTTCACTCTGTTTATAAAGGATTACGAGAGTAAAATGACGGCTTACGCGCTGACGGCGGGGCTTATGGTCGTTGCGATAATCGTGTATATGATAGTCGTGAACGAGCCTAAGTCCGTCGCTAAAAGGGAGGAGACCGAAAAGGAGCACGGCATATTCGAGCAAGCCGCGCCGGGCGCGCGCGTCAAAATGAAAAAACCGGAATTTAAAAGTTTTATGTTCCTTTTGGCGTCGATCGCCTTTTGGTTTATCGGCTATTACGCCGTATATTCATCCTTTACGGTTTACGCGAATAACAACCTCGGCGTTTCGGACGGCGACTCCGGAATTTTCTTTCTGATAGCGATGGGAGTTGCCGCAGCAGGTTTTATACCGATAGCGTACTTTTCCGCGCACGCGGGCAGGAAAAAGACGATTTTGGGCGGCATAGTGTTGCTCGGCATATCGCTTGCGATGGGCTTTTTCGTCACGCCGGATTCGATATGGCTTATGTATGTCCTGTTTCCGCTCGTCGGCGTAGGTTGGGCGGCAATCAACGTCAACTCCTTTCCGATGGTCGCCGAAATGGCGCCGTCCCTCGATGTGGGCAGGTTTACGGGATATTATTACGCCGCGTCTATGTCCGCCCAGGGTCTCGCGCCGATTATTTCCGGCTTTTTTATGGACGCGGTAGGCGAGACCGCGTTGTTCCCGATCGCCGCACTGTTCGTCGCGCTCTCGTTCGTTACTATGCTGTTCGTCAAACACGGCGACAGCAAACCGATTAAAGGCAAAAATTAGGACGGAATAGTTTTTTTGATGTCTGTGGGCATAGAAAAGTAATATTATTTTGATAAGGCTGGGCACAATAGAGTAATACAAAAAAGCCTCGAAAATTGTGTATAGCAGTCAAAAAGTAGTACTATTTTGGATAGGTATAACCGCCGAAAAGTAGTACAACCGAAAATAGGCTAAAAGTGGCTTAAATACCCGTATTTACGGGTAAGAACACACAAAAACGGCAAAAAATAAGCACGGAGCGTAAAACGCAGTCCGTGC
>JAISOS010000016.1 GCA_031275485.1 Clostridiales bacterium
GAACGTCCCGCGAGGAAGCGGCGTCAGGCGCTTAATCATCGCATAGCGCTTATCCGTAAGTTCCATATCCCTATTCTACCATAAATGTACTTATTTTTGTCAATTTATGTGAACACGCCATAATTATTAAGTTTTTCGAATTGTAAACACGGCGTGAAAAAAGTCTTTTTTTCCAAGAAAAGACTTCTGTTTTCAAAACTGCGCAGACGATATTTTTTACCGTTAATTTTCAAAAAAGGTCTAATCCTGCAAAAATAAAAAGTTATTCCTTATCCGTTCGTTAAAGCGGTTTTCTAATAAAATATCCGCTTGGCAGGCAGAATAAAATTATGAGGATGATCAAGCCTATACCCGTTGGCGCCAAAAGCAACCATAAGCCGTGCAACCCTATATCGTGAAGTCGACGAACGCTTATCGCGATCGACGGAATCAAAAGCGCAAGCAGTGCGCTTATAACAAGCAAATTAAAAAATAAGACTAACCAGTCCGCCGTGTGTCCCGCAAAAATCGCGGAATAAGAAAAAACGATCAAAAGTAACGCGGAATAAAATACCGAGTTAAGCATCCACGCGCTCCAAAACTCGAAGCGTCCCGATTCGGACTTAAAATCAAGTCGCTTTTCCCAGAATTCCGGATACGCTTTCCAAGGATTCTTAAAGACCTGCTCACCGTCGCTTGACTTGCGGGCGTTTTCTTGTCGATCCGATTGTTTCGCCCGCGAATCGTTTTCGGATTGCGCGCGTTGTTCAAACCGCGCCGATTGTTCCGGCTTTACGAATTGCGCGGAATCGGGATTCTCAATGAATCCCCCCCCGCATTTGGCGCAAAAAATGGCGCTTTCATCGTTCTTTGCGCCGCATTTAGAACAAAACACATGTAATATCCCCCTTGTTGCCGCAAAAATTTATCGCTTTTACGGTAAATAAACCCCTAAACCGCATGTTGAATTTAAAAGTTTAACAAATATAACTTTAATATAATATATATTAACGCATATTTTGTCAATAGTTTTTGGCGAAAAATATGTTTAATAGCTGTTATTATACAATAGATGTGTCAGTAAAGCCGGCGCGTCTATTTTTTATATAAACGCGTTAAGACTATGCGTAAAGAGTCTTGCCAAACGGCGCAAACGCCGAATAAAATGCCCGCCCCCAACGAGTTTTAAGTGTTAAAATGTATTGTACAGATACTTGGGATAGCTATGCCGAACTCATTACCCTTGACAATTGTTGCAAACAAAAGCGGGGACTTGGGGAATTGAAAACAACAACGGCAGGCAACGACATTGGTTCGCAAGATTTAGACGCCGAATTTGCGTTGTTTCAAGAAGTTTTCCTATGGTAGACTTGACTATACCTGAAATTAGCGCCGTCAATTTTTTAAAAAGAAACGTAACATAGCTTTTTCGGCTCTGTCGGTCGTATGTACCGCGTTGATTATCATTTCTATCGTCTTAACAACGCAAGTTTTCCGTTTAAAAAACGACGTCGCAACATTAAATAACGCCGCCATCCCTTATCAAGATACGTCAATTCAGCCAACGGGTAGTCTTTCGCCGCTTATGCAATCAAGTTCAACGCTTAATTATGAAACCTTCGAAAGAACTGATATGTATTTTATCAATTTCAAATATAGCGGAAATCCGGTATCGTGCCGCAAACTAAACATTAATGTAATCTTAGATGAGTTAAATAATATAATGGACAATGTTTTTTGGAAAGAGGTGCGGGGGAAAACCTTTTGCGAACAAAAGGTTTTCCCCCGCGTAATTTTTAAAAAACAAAAAACACCCCGAAACGTCCTACTTATGCGGCGCCGCACCGACAATTTTTTGAAGCTCGGACAAAAGATTTCCGCCGCCTACGGAAATTGAGCCGACCTTGTCGCAGATTTTCTCCAAATATTCCAGCTCCTTTAGCTTATACAGCGTGGCGTTCTCGTCCAAGAGTTTCGCCGTATTCAAAAGGCTTCTCGTCGAAGCGACCTCCTCGCGGCGCGAGATAACGTTTGCCTGCGCGGTTTTTTCGGCTATTAAAATGGTATTCATAATCGCGCGGATATCGCCCGGCAGTATAATATCCTTAAGCCCGGCTCCCGTAAACTCTACATAGTACTCGTCTTGCCGCTCTTTCAGTTTTGCCAGCACCGTGGCGGCGATATTGTCCTTTTGCTCCAAAAGTTCGTCGAAACGGAATTTGCCGACGTATTCTCTCAGCGCGAGCTGTGCAACGGTATAGATACGTTCCTTGCAGTTCTTTATCTCGCCGATAATTTTCACAGCGTCCGTAACGCGGTAACCGCAGACAAAGTTCACGCGCAACGAAACCTTTATCGGCGGTGAGAATTTCCTGTCCGTTAATTTCTAGCTCTTGAGAACGCAAATCCACCTTCTCGCAGGTCACGGCGGTTTTGGTGTTCCAGAAGTAATACGCGCCCGCCGTCAGCGCACGGCTGAATTTACCGTCCAAAAACAAAAGCCCCGTCTCGCTTTCGCCGACTGTTATTTTCTGATAAGCGTCCTGCGGCAGGCGACTGATTTGCTCGGACGTCAAGCCTTCTATTTCGACCTTGGATATGTCGAAAAGCTTAAAGGTCACGCCGTTACCGTTATTATTGCCGTCGTTATTCGGCTCGCCGCAAAAATTAAAATAAAAATACCTGCCCGCCTCGAGAACGCCCGCAACGCGCCCGTTCTCAAAGCGCACGCCTACGTACCCGTCCGGAACGTCGATTTTAACGACATTGTTCCCGAAAGCCCCGTCTCTCATCAAAACTTCCGGCGTCGTGCCTGGCACATTAATCTGCTTGTCTATCGCCGTGCGCGCGAACGTCTCTCCCAAAAATGTGAGCACGCGGTGCTTGCCCGGTTGCAACATTCGGCGGTACGTGCCGTTCTTGAACAAAAAACCGCGCTCGTTTTCATGAATTATCACTTTCGTAATTATCGCTTTCATTTCGCACTCCTTGCCGTTTTTGTTTTTCGGAATTTAGAATTATGCGGTGGAAACCTTACCCCTTTCCAAAAAACTTTAAGGGTATTTTTATGCGTTTTTGCGTCCGTCTTTCCGCTTGTTCCGGTTCGTTTCCCCGCTTATCTTTACGCTTATTTTGCGTCCGTTTAGCGTTCGCCGCAATTCGTTTATTCGTTTATTTTTTTCGCTTGTTTTGCACTCGTTTTTAAATCGCACTTTCAAATTCGGACTTTCGGCAAAGGACTCCCGCGACTCCGTTGTGGGGCGAAAGTTCAGCTCGGGCAATCCGAAACCGGTATGCGTTAAATAATTTTAACGCTATGGATTCCGAGTCGCCGCGAACGGTATCCCTTTGCCGCTGACAAGAAAACCGCCGTACCCTCCGCCGTGTGGCGGGTTACGGGAAGTCCTCGCTTCAAATCCGTAAAGGACAGTCTTTAGACGGAACAGTAACAACAACATGCTTTACCGTTAAGCTTAACCGATTACTCGGTGCGGGATTTGAACCCGCAATACTGTCGCTCGCGACCCGTTATCCAGACGGGCGGCTGGTCCGCAAATATCCGGCACACCTAACCGCCGGAGGCGAAAGGCGCCGCGACGGCTCCTTAAACCGTCCGCATAGGACAAAGGCGGAAGTATTTCAGGGGGATAAGCCCTTGATACACTCAATTAACGCCTTACCCGCCATATATGGCATTACAACATTTCTGCGGTATACAATACTTAACTTACCGCATAAAGGTACACTATGACTTGCCGTATACGATATTTGCAATAAGGCACGAAAGTACGACAAAGGACGGACGCAAAAGCCCGCCTTTCCGCATTACCGAAAATTCGCGGCGAAAAATCATCGTAAACGCATCCGCCGATATTTCCGGTTTGACTGCGCACGGCAAAAACCGCGTCGGAAAAAATAACGCGACCGACTGCCGAAAGGAGCAAAATACGCCTTTCGAGCACAGCACCGATCCCAAAATTATTTGTTTTTCTTTGCCGCTTTCTTATCGGCTTTTTCCTTGGCTTTCAGCTCTTTTTTCGTCAAAACGGGCGCGGGCGCGGGAGCCGGTTCCGGCTTCGGTGTGTTATAATAAGACCCTGGTCCGAGGTTCGCCGTCGAGCCTATATTGTTCGCCGAAAACTTATACGCGCCGGTATCCGTAGTTTTTATATCTGCCATAATGAAATCCTCCAGTTATTTAATGTATATATAATAACACATTTCGCCGCATATTTCAATAGGTTTTTAAAAAAACTTAAAATTTATTTTGTTTTGATACAATAGATGTGTCAGTAGAGCCTGCGCGTCTATTTTTTTGTGCGAGGTGAAAGAGGAATGATCAAATTAGGAAAAGAAGATGCTGAAAAGTTGAAAGATACGGTTGATAGTGGGAAATTAAAATATAACGGGCGCGTGTTTCGTGAATTTTATATCTCGCCTTTTTGTTTTAATTGCGGCTTTCGTTATGCCGTTTATGTTTCGGACGGATACGGTTTGTTTATCGTGGGTCTTATTAGGGGTTTATTTTATGAGTTGGGATAACATTTACAGTTTTGCCGTTTACGCGAAAGAAGCGGAATAGCTGAAAGGTATATGAAAAACAGCGAGTCGGGTTACAAGCGCATTAAGGCTATGTGTAAAGAGTCTTGCCAAACGGCGTAAGCGCCGAATAAAATGCCCGCCCCCAACGGGTTTTAGGGGAAAGGAATAGTTTATGGCTAAATTTGAAGCGGAAACGGAAGCGAAAAGAAGCGCAACGGAAAGAAACGTATCGGGAACGGAAAGAA
>JAISOS010000024.1 GCA_031275485.1 Clostridiales bacterium
AAACGGATAAAAAGCTCGAGTACCCGCAAATATATTTGTCCGCGTTGCGGAGCCGGCGTTCGGGCGACAAAGGAAGTTCGCGTTATTTCCGGAGATTGCAACGAATTTATGCAAGCGGATTCCTTTTGAGTTTGCCGATTTGTTCTCCGCGCATCACGCCGTCCACGGCGGCTTGGATTTCTTCTGCCGACAAGCGGCGGCGCTTGCCGACGAAAGGCGAAACGCCAAACTTGCCGTCGGGATGTTAGGGGATTTTGTCGATGATTTGGGCGGCGCAAACGCCGAGCACGCCGGAGAATGCGCCGTCGAGTTTGAAGTCGGACACGGTGAGACGGTTTTGGGCGCGGTTTTTCCCGCCGACGCTAAATGCTACGAATTTAGTGCTTTAGACCTTTCCACTACCAAACCGACTAACTTTAATTAAGTCCGTCAGTAAGGGTCGCTTGGATAAAAACACGGCAATTAAAGTTAAGTCCGCCGCCTAAAATTCTTTCGGAATTAAGTTCGCTCCGGATAGCTTTACACTTCAACTTCGCATAATTCATAATTACGGAACGGCTTGATTCCGCAGAAAAAAAACCGGCGAAAGCCGGCGGCAAAGCCGACGCCGCGCCGGTCTCGGAAACCCGCGAAAAAATGAATCCCCGCTTTTCCGAACGCCGTCTCCACGCCCGCTTCGATTCCCTTACGACCCGATTTCCTCTTGTAGCTTCGCGTCGTCCGCGCGTATTTTTTCCGCTAGACTCCTTTTATAATCCGATACGGCGTCTAAAAATTTCGGATATTTCAGCGAGAGAATTTGCGCCGCCAAAAGTCCCGCGTTTTCCGCGCCGTTCACCGCAACGCAAGCCACGGGCACGCCGGACGGCATCTGCACCGTAGACAAAAGGCTGTCCAAGCCGTCCAAAGTCGAGCTTTTGACGGGAATTCCGACGACGGGCAGCGGCGTCAGAGAAGCGACGACCCCCGCCAAATGCGCCGCCTTTCCTGCGGCGGCTATAATTACCTCGTACCCGTTTCCCGCGGCGTTTTCGGCGAAATCCGCAACTTCGCGCGGAGTTCTGTGCGCCGAAATCACCCTTACGGTTACGTCCGCTCCGAATTTTCTCAAAACGTCGCAAGCGGGCTTCACAACCTCGTAATCGTTCTTACTTCCCATTATCACGGCGACCTTCGGCATATATTCACCTCTCCGCTTTTTTTAATATACTTAATTTCTCAACCTATACGGATTGCTTATAAAATAATAAATACAAAGGTTTTTCTTTTTTGACGCTTGCCTTCTAATCCTAATGTCGAGTGAAAGGTCAAAAAAATTTTTCCCTTTTCAATATACTCGATTCGCTTTCTTTCCGCGTCAAAACGCTGAAAGCTTTTCGAAAAAGGTATGGGGGGGGAGGGACATTTCGTTCGCAAAAGAACTCCCATCTCCCGTCCCCGTTTCCGCCCCGCAAAAATTTCAGACAACCAATTTTTTTCTGTTCATTATCAGCGCGGCGGCGAGACTGACCGCTCCCGTCAGTATAATCATAGTCGAAACCGAATCATTATGCGCGACGGAAGGGACGGCCGTAAACATCACGACGACAAAAAGGAACGGCGCGATTCCGAGCTTCGGATATTTGCGGACATAGGAATACCCCAACGCGCCGAACAGCGATGGCAATATGCACTTGAAAACGGGCGCGACGTATTCGTTATTAAAAAATCTTTCCAGAGGCTCCGAGAACGCCGCCAAAAACGCCACGCCCACGCTCACTATAAGCGTCGTCACAATCGAGCTTACGGCGACGGAAATTGTGGAAACTATCTCGCTTTCCTTAGAGCCGCGTTTTACGCCCGCGACCTCCTGCGCGTTGAGCGCGCAGGGTAGCTTTATATTTGAAATATTGCCCGTGACGAAAGCGAGATACGTAGCGCCCGGACCGAGCAGAGGCGCGTACAATATAAACTCGCCCGCGGCGGTTGTCCAGTATATTACGGCGACGACGCCGAAAGCGGACAGCAACGCGCTCCAAATGGGCGCGGCTTGCAGATACAACGCGATAAGCACGGGCGCGGAAACAAAAAGAATCTCGCACACCGTTATCCAAATTCTGCCCTCGGTATGTATCGCGTCGTCGTAAGTCTTTTTTCTTTCGCTCTTAAAAATTTTCCTCATTTTTCACCCTAATTTTCACCGTGCTTTCCATAAATATTTTTTGTGTTGTTTACCGCGTTTTGCACTGCGCTTTTATGTTTTTCGTAATATTTTTTACGCTTTTATTGCGTTTTTTATGTGTTTTTATTACGTTTTTTCACGCTTTTATTGCGTCTTTACCGTATTTTCGCCGTCTTCTTATTATATTTTTCGCGTTTTTCTACTATTTCCGTTTTGTTTTTTTGTACTTTTTTATTGCGTTTTTTTACTTATTTTTAACGCGTTTTTTGCTTTTTCATTACGTTTTACCGAATTTCAATGCGTTGTTCTGTGTTTTTACTTCATTTTTATATGTTTTCGCCGCGCTTTCCACGTGTTTTTGTTATGTTTTTTAATGTTTTTATTACGTTTTTTATTCTGCCGACGCGTTTTTTCACGTTTTTCCGCTCAAAACATCACTCCCAATATAAGCGAAACGGGAACCGCGCTTATCATTCCGGCAAGCATGCTGAAACTCAACGAAAAGCTTTGAATCCACGTCCGTTTTACTTGGAGCTTTGTCAAAACCGCCATACACGCCACGGCTATCAGCATACATACAAAAGGCACGACGCTCGTATAAGCGTCTATATGAAAACCGCCGAACGCTTCGCCGACCGCGCCGCCCACATACGCCGCGCAAAGAGCTATAAATATCGACGCCGAAACGAGATTGCCCATTTCCGCGACGTTGATTTTTTTCTTTTTTTTCGGCGCGTCCGCTTCCGTGCCCGCCGCGCTTCCGGACGTTCCCATACCGCCCGACGAGCCGTTCTTACTGTTTTTTTCCGCTTCCGCACCTAATTTCCCCGCTTCCGCGTCGCCGGTTTCTCCCTTTTCCGTCGTCTTGTTTTTTATAAGCGCGGAATATTTTTTTAGCCCCGCGATACATAAAATTCCGCCGAGAATAATCCCGACGGACATAACTACGGCTATGGTAACGAATACCTCCGGCGTAATCTCCGCGTTGCTCAAAGATGCGCCCGCCGCGGCTTCCGCGGCGGTGTTTGCCGCCGTAATTTCGTACATAAGAGAGCCTATGACGCTAAGCCTAAGCCACGAAAAAGGAATCCCGAGGAATTTAATCAGTCCGAACATAGTAACGAGAATTCCCAGACTCGGCATAGCCGAAAAAACCGCGCTCGACGTTATCGTCTTATTCAAGACCTCGCGGCTCATACCGATTCTTACGCCCTCTTTGTATGCCCTTATCAAAAAAACAACGGCTTGCATGAGAACCGCCGCTATCACTGTTCCGACGATGAGATAAATTGTGCCGGCGTTTAAATTCATTCCCGCCCTCCCGTGTACGTTGATTTGTTTTATTTTACTTTTGTTATTTACGCGGGAAAAACCTTTTGTAAACAAAATGTTTTCCCCGCGCCCCTTTCCAAAAAACTTCAATATCCGTCGCGTATTACCTATTACGACGGTCTATAGCGTCATTTTCGCGCAAGCACTTTTTATATCTGCAAAACACGTATTTGCCGCATCTTCCCGCGTATCCCGCCGCGCGCAAAACGCTCGTATTCCGCCGCGCGCGTAACGACTGACTTTTTTCACAATTTTACCGCGCTAAGACATACCCGCGCAAATCCGGCTTCGGGAACGGCGTAAAACAGACCTTGTAAATAATATTGATAAATATTACTGTACGTACAATATTCTGCGGCAGTTCGGGCACTCCGAATAATCCCCCGATTTTTTCAGCTTCGTCTGCGCGTCCGCAGGAATTTCCATACCGCAACCGGAGCATTGATTTTTGTTTAAAAGCTTAACGAAAACGGGCAACGGCTTTTCCGCCTTCGCCCTGCCGTACATCTCCAAAAAATCCTCCGGCAGACCCGCTTTCAGCTCCGCGATTCCGCCGCGAAGTCTGACCGCGTCGCCCTTTTTCAAGTTTTTCAGCCGCTCAAAGTCGTCGGCGGCTTTTTTTTGCTTTTCGCCGAATTCCTTAATATCCGAAATCAGTCTTGCCGCGTTGGCGTGAATCTCGTTTATGCGGGCTTTGATTCTCGTAATTTCCTTTTCGCCGTTGACGAGAAGTTCGCTTGCTTTTTCGAGATTTTTTAAATAAAATTCGCACTCGCCAAGCTCGCGTCCCGCCGAACTTTTCATATCGCCTATACTGCCGACGGCGGAAACCAGCTCGGCGATATTCCTTTCGGCGAGCGCGATATTGTCGCTGATTCTATCGTAGCTCAAAAGAATTTCGGCGGCGTCCGCGTCGGCTTTTTTCAGAGCCTCCTTCGCGGCCGCGAGCTTGACGCGGCACATATCCATATTTTTATATTCCGCGCTGTCCTTGACCTCTTTTTCCAACTTAAAATACTGCAAATCCGCGGCTTGCAACTCCAAGACCTTTTCAATATTCATATATCGCCGTTCCTTTTTTATTTTTTATTATATTTTATTTCCGCCGCTTCAAATTCACGTCCGCATTCGATCTTTTGCCGCGATTTTCAAATTTAAATTCAGCGAATTTCAGCTTCGCATTCCCTCTCGCAATTCGTTTTTTACGATTCCGCCTTTCGGTATCAATCCGTCGTCGACGCGTTCGTTTTTTACGCGCTTTTCACTCCTTAGCGCGCGTAATCGACCTCGACGGTCAGCTCCTTGCCGCTTCCCGCAAGCTTAACGTCCGTGACCGTAAAGCCCTCGTGTTCGAGCGCGATCTCGACGTGCTTGGTTATAATGCCGAGATCGTAGAGATACAGCTTGCCCGGAAGCAATCCGCCGATCCCGCGAACGTTCGCGGCGGCAATCACCTTTCCCTCCGAAAAGGTCAGCCTCCAAGGCTGGAAATTTACGGCGGACGGCGCAAGCCTCGCGGCGCGGGCGACGGCATTGTCCTCGTCGGCGATATCAGTAAGCCCGGCGCGCTTGAATTCCGCCTCGCCGCTCCTGAGCGGAACCGACGCGTTTCCGAAACCGAGAAGTATACGGTAGTCGGGTTTCGGCTCTTTCGGACGCGCCATGCCGCACCAGACACTGCCGTAACCTACGCTCTGAACGTATAAATCTATACCCTGCAAAACATAGCCTATATTGACACGCGCCGCATCGTCTCCGCCGCCGTAAGCCAAAACCGCGTAAGGCGCCTGCCCGCCTTTAAGTTCGTCCTTTCTTGCAAGCTCGAATCGGGCGGCCTGCCCGAACAACTGCTTCGCCCCGCCCGCGCGCTTCATAACGTCGGCAAGCGCGGCGTCCGTCAGCGGCGCGTCTTCGTACTTGCGCACGCTCCTGCGCGCAAAAATAGTTTCGTATAACGTCATACTTTAA
Organism: Clostridiales bacterium; assembly: GCA_031275485.1. Classification (GTDB taxonomy): domain Bacteria; phylum Bacillota; class Clostridia; order Christensenellales; family JAISNN01; genus JAISNN01. Next base: position 5,462 of record JAISOS010000024.1, read on the forward strand.
CTCTCCTTTGCCGAAACGTATTATTAGGATTTTTATATTCCCGCGTAATAAACGACCGTAGCTCTCTCGCGGCGCGTTCTTTTCCGCGCCGTCCAATTTCCCGAAAACGCCCGCGCCGGAACAAATCGGAACGGACTTTTAATATATCGGCATAAAAAAATTTACGTTCCGTTTTTTAATAATTTCAAATACCCGTATATTCGCAAAATACGCCCGTTTCGTATATTCTCAGCGCGTTTTTGCAACTCTCTAATTTTCTTTCGCATTCGATATTATACACCGTTTTCAGAATATTGTCAAACTCATTTATCCTCTTTAAAAGCATATCGTGAAAATCGGGATTTTTTTCCGTGAAATTTTCCCTGCCGAATCGCAAAAAAAGCTCTCTTTGCTCCGCGTCGTCCGCGTATACGTAAGCGTCCGCGTTCGTTCTGACCTTCGTTTTCATATTCGCGGCCGCGGCGTTTATAAGCGCGGCTTTATTTTCACAGTCAAAATTATACTTTTTCGTATCGGCGTTTATATTCGCATACGCGTCTGTACATGCGTTTGCGTCCGCGGCGGTATTCGTATCCGCTTTCGCGTTTGCGTCCGTATTCGCGCCCGATACGGGAAATAAAAATTCGGCGGTTATTACGTCGTAAAATTTCCCCGCGTCGGCGACGCATCTGTCCCGCGTTATTCCGTATCCGTTTTCCGTCAAAAACGCGCGCAATTCGCGGCTGTTTTTATGAGGAACGAACACGAATTTATTATTTCCGGACGGTCTTCTCTCTCCGCCTCTCAAAATATCTATTATGCCGCCGCCGCCGACTCCCGCGACGACAAAGACGTCCGCCTCGTCAAATCTCACCGCGCCGAATCCGTCGCCCCGCCGAACCTCCGCGAACCGCTCTATGCCAAGCCGCGAAAACAAACGCCGCGCTTTGTCGAGCGATTTTTGGCTTATGTCCGTCGCTATAACGCGCCGCGCCGTCCCCCGCAAAACCGCCGCCGCCGCCAAATAGCCGTGATCCGTTCCTATGTCGCACAGCACTCCGCATTCGCCCGCCGCCGCGAGCGCCGCGTCTATTCTTTTGCCGGTTTTTATGAGCATACGTAATTACCGATTTTTCTTGAAAAATGGAGGATTTACACGCGCGGAAACCTTTTTTAAAAAAAAATTTCAACCGCGCCCCTTTCCAAAAGACATTTGACGTGTTTTTACCGGTTCCGTTCACACCGAGCTTCACGGCGACGTTTTCCGCAAAACATAAGGATAAACCGCAATCACGTTTTTTTGAAATATAGCGACGCGCAACCGCGCCGCAAAAACGAAACCGCCGCAGACGCGGCGTTGTCTATCGAAAGAAAGCTTTTCCGCCGCGAAAACGGGACCTCAAAACGCGCGCGCCGTACCGCTAAAACGGGACTGCCGCGAACGCGGCGTTCCTTTTAAAAGGAGCAAGCCCCTCACTGCCTTTTCTTTGACCGTTCCCCGCCTAAATATAAAAGCGCAGAAGTTTTTAGGAAATGAGCGCGGAGGAAATCTTTTTAGACAAAAGGCTTTTTCCTCGTATTTTTTAACAAAATTTCATTATCCTTATTTCTCAAAGAAATCCTTCAGTTTTTTCAAGCGGTTGGGGTGGCGGAGTTTGCGGAGGGCTTTGGCTTCGATTTGACGTATACGCTCGCGCGTAACGTTAAATTCCTTGCCGACCTCCTCCAACGTTCGCGGCTTGCCGTCGTCCATTCCGTACCGTAGGCGTATGACCTTTTCCTCGCGTGGCGTGAGAGTGGTCAAGACCTGCAAAAGCTGCTCTTTGAGCATATTGGACTCGGCGTAATCCGAAGGCGCGGCGGCGGATAAATCCTCGATAAAATCTCCCAAATGGCTGTCGTCCTCCTCGCCTATCGGGGTTTCCAAAGACAGCGGGTCCATGGCTATTTTTTGCACCTCGATAATTCTCTGCTCCGTGGTATTCAAAAACGCCGCAAGCTCGGACGGATACGGCTCGCGCCCCAATTCCTGCACAAGCTGCCGCGACGCTCTGACCTGACGGTTGATCGTTTCGACCATATGGACGGGGATTCTTATCGTGCGCGCCTGATCGGCTATCGAGCGGGTAATCGCCTGCCTGATCCACCACGTCGCGTATGTGGAAAATTTAAAGCCCTTGGTATAATCGAACTTCTCGACGGCTTTCATAAGTCCGAGATTGCCCTCCTGAATGAGGTCGAGAAACTGCATACCGCGCCCCACGTATCTCTTCGCGATACTGACAACAAGGCGCAGATTCGCCTCGCTGAGAATGGATTTCGCGTCCTCGTCGCCCTCGGACATAGCCTTGGCGAGGTTGATTTCGTCATCGCCGCTGAGCAAGGGAACCTTGCCTATGTCTTTCAGATACATCTTTACGGAGTCGTCCAAACTGACCTCGTTTAAGATGTTGAGGAGCAGCTCGTCGGCGTTGCTTTGCGCTATGGGCGTGACGGTAAGCCCCGCCGCCTCTATGGCGTTATGTACGTTTTCCATCTCGTCCGCGTCGGGAATGAAGCGTTCGAGACGCGCGATGACGTCGTCCTCCAAAACGAACCCCGCATCCTTGTTCTCCGCGATGAGCGCGTCCACCTCTTGCTTAAATAAAATTTCCCTGCTTTCCAACTTTTTTTAAATCTCCTTGGTTTTTCTTAAATTTCAATATTTAACAATTAAAAAAATCAATTAATTCGGCGCGAATTCTTAAATTCCGTTTAGCTTTCTATAATTTTCCGCGGCGGCGTCCTTATAATTTTTATGACGGATCCGCTTTGTTCGGCGTGTTTTTTTTAACGGCTTAACGCCGCGTTTTTCCGCAAGCCGTTAACGTAAAACGCCCGTTTTTAATTCCCCTTAATTCCCTTCGCTTCTTTGAGCAACCTGTCTATCCGCGCCGCCGTTTCCCGGCGTTTAACCGTGTCGGTTTCCGCGCCGAAGGTCTCTTTAAGCTCCCTTATTTCCGCGTTAATTTTTTCCTTTTTAAGGACGCTCAGAGAATCCGCGTAATATTTTTTCTCGTCGGACTTGTCCGAAAACGCGGCGTTGAAATTAATAACGGCGTTCAGCTCGCCGCTCTCCCCGTCCCCGTCAAGCTCGTCGAAAAGACCGGAAACACGCGGCTCCGTACCGCGCTCGAAGCAGCTCTTGACGTATCCGTAAACCGCTTTATGCGTCCCGTCCGTAAGATACGGAGCAAGGTCGAAAGAAGGGTCGGGCTCGGTCCGCTTCATAAGCATGGAATGTAAAACGAAACGCGCCGCCGTCATATACGCGCCCTCGTTTTTTTTGCCGGCGGACGCGCCTTCCGCCGCTTTATTATTTTGCGCGGACGGTACGCTTATATCCGCCGTTTTTTGAAACTCGCGTCTTACCGCGTCGTAATTTATACCGCTGATTTCGGAAATCAGCCCCAAATACGGCTCTATCAAAACGCCGCTTCCCAAAGGCTTCAGAACCCCCAAAGCCTTCATCGCGAACTCGCCGCGTCCCGCGTTGGTCGTCAAATCGCAGTTTTTTTTCAGCGCGTGAATTTTATATTCGTAGAGCGGCGCCGCGCCGTTTTTCAGGCTCAGAAAATATTCCGCGCCGTATTTTTTCAGAACGTCGTCGGGGTCGAGTCCCTCGGGCAAGGTTATAACCCTGACGTCCAGACCCTCGCCCGCCAAAATTTCAAGCCCGCGCAAGGCGGCGGACTCGCCCGCCTTGTCTCCGTCGTAGGCTATGAAGACCTTTTCGCTGTAACGCTTAATCAACGCCGCCTGATATTTCGTGAGCGCGGTGCCCATACTCGCGACGGCGTTGGCGATACCCGCGCCCGAAAGCGCGGCGAGATCGATATGACCCTCCACCAATATCACGTCGTTCACGCCGTTCTTCCGTTTCTCCTTTCGTAGCAGATTGACGCCGTAAAGACTCCTGCTCTTGTCGAAAACAAGCGTCGCACCCGTATTCTTATACTTAGCAACGCCGTCTTTGCCGCCTATAATCCGCCCCGAGAAGCCTATAACGTCGTCGTAGACGTTTATTATGGGAAACACAAGACGACCCGCCATAGCGTCTATTACGCCGTCGTTGCGGGCTTTCACGGCCGCGCCGCTGTCGATTATATCATCCTCTCCGTAGCACGCGCCCTTCAAATACTCGGGCAAACTCGTAAAATCGGGCGAGTATCCCAGCCCCAACCGCGTTATCAGCGCGCCGTCTATGCGCCTTTTTTCGAGATATTCCCGAACCGCCGACCTCTCGTCAGTTTCTTTCAGTCTGTCGTAATAAAACCGCGCGGTCTTTTTTAAAATTTCATACAATTTATCCTTTTTTTTCTTTTGGGCGGCAAGCTTTCCCGCGTCGTCCGTCAAATCGGGCAAGCTCATATTCGCCTGCTTTGCGAGTAACGCGACCGCCTCGGCGTAATCGACGTTCTCTATCTCCTCGATAAACCTGATTACGTCGCCGCTCTTGCCGCATCCGAAGCAATGATAAAACTGCTCGTATTCGTTAATTGAAAACGAGGGCGTTTTTTCGTTGTGAAAAGGACAGCGCGCGACGTGATTCTTGCCTTTTTTAGTCACGCCGGGAACGTACCGCGAAACGACGTCCACTATGTTAAGACGCGTTTTCAGTTCCTCTATGAATTCTTTCGGATATAATCTCAAATTTTTCTCCGTTTTTATTTTTTTAAAAAGGGTTTTATTGGGGGAAACCTTTTGTGAATAAAAGGGTTTTCCACGCGCTCCTTTCCAAAAAACCTTAACGCTTTAATAATTTCCCGGACCGAACGCAAAAAAAACTCGGCGTTTTCATAATTTCCAGGACCGCACCCGCAAAAGCTTTCAAAACCGCGCGCCGCCGGAAGTAACAAAAGGAACGCTTAGCGTTTTACCAATATTATAATACGGATAAAACGGTGAAAATCCTCTATTTTTTCACGGTTAAACCAAAATTTTTTAGATTTCCAATTCTGCGGTATATTTCTTAACGGCTTTACCGCCGGTTCCGTGTACAAACGCCGTATTCCCGTTTTTTGCCGGCTCCGTTTCCAGAATATTTCGCGGGCTTCGTTAACGACGGTTTACCGTATAAAGTCACTCTTTAAACGGCGTCGCGGTCAATTCTATTATCAGCTCTTTGTCGTCGTCCTCGGCGGCTTTATTCTTTCCGATCGCCCCGCATTTTTCACAGCGGAATATTACGACGAAGCCCTTTCGGTTTTTCACCGCCGAAACGGGGCGCATTACGCCGCCGCAGGCGTTTGCCCTGTCGCCCGGCGAAACGTCCAAATGCAACGAACAAAGACATCCGTTGCAATGATTACGCGACGAATACCCCAAAGCCTCCACCCTTTTTCCGCAAACGGCGCACGTAAACGGGGAATCGTTTTTTACAAAACCCGCCATAAATATATCTCCGGACGCGCTCCGTTTTTCAGCGGCGTTTTTACCGTCGATTATTTCGCGCGGCGCGCCGCTTTTTTTATATGTTTCCTCGCGCTGACTTTCCTATGCGGAGCAATGCCTTTTCGCAATTGCGCGCCCAGATTTTTTCGCGCGGCGCTTCCCCGCCCGTCTCTTATTGACGTTCCGAATTTAATCGCGCCGTTTAAATTTCGTTTATACGGCGGACGTCCGCATTATAATTTGTTATGATAACCGGCGCCCCCTATTTTTCCGCGCCTATTTTTTCGCGCAGAGTTTCTCTGTCTATCTTATAATTTACGACCGCGAGAACGCCTATTATAATAATCAGCACGGACAGCCACACGAACATAGCGCGTATGACCTCGCTCGTAAAGGCGGGCTGGGTGTGCAAAATTCCCTCCGGAATCCCCTTAGGCGGCTCGACATAGCCCGCGAGTGAAAGAATCGGACCGATGAGCATAGTTGCCGCGCCCATTCCGAGCTTCTGCACGAAGGTTACTATGCCGTAATACGCGCCCTCGTCCATATCGCCCGCCTTCATACTGAAATTGATGGCGTCGGGCATCATACTGAACGGCATCAGCTGCACGCCTCCCACGCCCACGCCCAAAAAGAACACGGACGCGTATCCGAAAACTGGCATAAGCCCTATAGACGCGTCCATAGTCAGAGCCGCGTCGCCCTCCTGCAACTGTCCGATAAAAAACACGCCGATAAGACTCAAAACCGACAGCGCGGAGCCGTATAAAAAAGCGTTTTTTTTGCCGAGTTTTTTTGAGATAAACGTCCAAAGCGGCGTGCTCAATATCGCGACCGCGAGCACCGCGCCCGCGAGTACGACGAAAAGCTCCGGCGCTTTCAGCCAATAGGTGCAGTAGTATTGCAAAAGCGTTTGCAACAGTCCTATGACCGTAAACGCGCAGAGATACGCTACGGCGACCTGCCTGAAAGGCTTGGATTTCCAGGATCCCAAAACGTATTTTTTGAAATTAAATTTCGGGCGGGGCGTAAGCTTTACGAAAGTCCGCCGCTCGAAAGTGCCGTAATAGCACAAAAGCGACGCGGCGGCGACGAATATTCCGAAGACCAGCCCCACGTATATCAAATTGCCGCCCGTCTCGTAAATAGGTCCCGCGCCGAGTATCGCGTCGCCCAGGCCGATCGCGCCGAGCGTCGCGAGGGCGGAACAAATCATACGGGAGCCCGTAAGGCTTGTGCGTTCGTCGTAGTCGTCCGTCATTTCCATAATGACCGAACCGTAAGGCACGTTCACAAGCGTCAAAAACGAGATGACGGCTAGGTAAAGCGCCAGAATAATCAAAACTTTGAGAGCCTCCGGCGTGCCCGCGGCCATAAGCGTGGGCGCCGTCCAGAGCAGAAAGAAGCTAAGTCCTAACGGCACGGCGAAAAACAAAAGATATTTGCGTCTGCGCCCGAATTTGCCGCCGTCGCCGTCGCTAAGCCAGCCCACGGCGGGGTCTGTGAAGGCGTCCCAAACGATGCCCGCGACAACTATGACGGACGCCCACACGGGGTTGACGTTCAGATAGTCCGTAAGCGTGATCAAAAGATAGACGCTGAGCGCCGTGTTCGTCACGCCGAACGCCATCTCCCCCATACCGTAGAGAACCTTGGCGCCCGCCGTAATTTTCCCGCCGATAACCTTTTTCATCTCCGACCTCCGAAAATACCGTTTTGTAACAAAAAACGCGGCTCGATTAAAAAACGCCGCGCCCTTGCCTGTGTCCGAGGCAGATGATAGCACAAAATTGAAATAAAGTCAATGAATTAAACGGCAAAAATTCCGTTTTTTATCAAGCTTCCCACGAAATCTGACGGCGAATAGCTTGCGGGCGGTTTTTGCGCGCCGCCGCGCCGTTTTTCACGGCGCGGCGGCATACCGAAATCACGGAAAGATACCGCCGACACGGTTTCGAAAGAAACCTATTATGTTTTCTTTCAAATCCAGGCGTTCGGATTTTTTTCTTAAAAATACTAAAAAAAATCTTTTTAACTGCGGCAGAAAATTAACGCTTATATTCGAGCGATTCCGATTCGCGGTAGCCGTAAAAAATAATCCCGTTCTATTTTTTCGCGCCCGCCGTCTCCCCCGCCGCGATTTTTTCTATTTGTCCGCCGACATCCGACAGCAGGTCTCTCAGCTTTGCCCCGTCCTTTTCCGTGCACGCCGACGCGATGCAAAAGCGTATCGAATCCTCGTAGGTTATCAGCGAAAGCAACATATACGGCGTGTATTTCACCGTACCCGTCATCACGATATCCTCGACGTTCAAATTCCCGAACGCAACGGTTTTCTTGTCCACTTTCCCGATATTCGACAATCCGATAAGCGGGTTTTGATAGAAAATTTTTATCAAAATTCTGCCTATCTCAAACGGGAAAATTCTGTCCATAAGGTTCAAAAGCGTCAGCCCGCCCAGTCCCGCGAGATTGTCCTTCGTCTTATCCATAAAGGCGTGAACGATTTTGCAGGCGTCGAGGAAAGTTTCGCCGGTATTGTTGCCGATATTGACCTTGACCTTGGATACGAGATTGCAAAATCCCACGTCCGCGTCCGCTGGCATATACCTCCGTAAATTCAATATGCAATCGACCGCGAGAGTCTGCCCGTCCTCCTTTTCCACTCTTTTCATCAGCGCGGAAATATACGCCGCGAGAATTACGTCGTTAAAAGTAAAACCGTGTTCCTTACAGAAAGTTCTGACGGCGTGAAAACCGTCGACCTTATAGGTCAGCAATCTGCGCTCGAAGCCCGCGTTTTCCTTATAGGTTTCCAACGGAAATTTTAAGCGCTCATGCTTCGAAAAACGGTATTCGGTCATGTTTTTCGCCCGTATCCTGTCCTCTTTCGAGAGATGGGCGTAAAATTGCTTGTAGTCCCTGTTTCCCATACCGTACTTACAGACGTAAGCCTCGTTTTTCAGTTTGTTGTTATAAACGTCCGTGAACGCCTTTAAAAAAAGCGAAAAGCCGCTGCCGTCGGCTATCATATGCGAAAAACGCAACACCAAGCAATCGCTTTTGACTCCGTTTTCGGTTTTTCTGAACACCGCCGCTTTCATTTGCGGACCCTTTATCGGGTCTACGGGAAGCGCGGCGTATCTTTCCGCGGCGCTCCTGTGATTGGACGCGTCCGTCTCGAATACCTTCAAAAAATCCGTAATATCGAACGAATCGTTCAGCTTCCAATACGACCTTATCGGATTTCTGATAAACCGCGAATTTATGATCGTGAATTTGTCCGCGACCGCCTTTATCGACTTTTTCAAAACCTCTATATCCAGCGTGCCGTCGAAATACAGAACGCACCTCATTGAAATGTCGTTATAGTCCTTAAAATAAAATTGCATGTTGTCCCAAAGCTCGGCTTTAATTTTATTCGCGCCCATTATTACCTCATTACCTCCCGGAGTTTCGATTTATATTTTTACGATACGCCTTAAATTTTCTTTATCCGTCTTCTCGCGCATATACGCATTTTTCAACTAAATGTGCCTGTGCCCGTATTTTTGAAATCCCGCGCGGTATACGCCGACGAATATGCGCGGCATTTCGGCAAGTAACAAAACAACCGAAGTATATAAACAGATTACATACATAATATAATAATATTTTATCCGTGTCAAGCGAATTAAGGCGCTTTTTTCTAAAAAAAATCGCCGGGCAAATTTCAAAATAAAAAGGCGCGGATAAAAAAGAGGAAAAAAAGAAATTCGCGGTGAAATTTTCGGTATAATGAAATTTGCAAAAAAACGTCGGAACCGAGAATATCGCTAAGCTGAAAGGCGTAAATATCGGCGGCTTAAATTATTGCGAGCGAAAAAAAATTAAAAGGGATCCGCGCGCCGTTTTTTTTAAAGAACCGCCTTATCGCGAACCTTAAAGTCTTTCGGAAAGGATTTTATAAAAAAATCAAAGACGCGATCGCCGTATTTATTTAAACGAAATAACAACGGGTATCCTTTGAATCCCGTCAAAAAATGTTTGGAGACGCTCTGAAACATCGGGGGTCTTTCGGAAAGGAGCGCGGGGGGGGGAGCCTTTTC
>JAISOS010000034.1 GCA_031275485.1 Clostridiales bacterium
GGCACAATCAACCTGTCCAGTCTTTGGATTTGTCGCTTTGCTTTTGTTAATGTCTAATTTTGAGGCTTCTCGTTTTCAAACAATCATTCAATTGTGTCCAGTTTATGGGGTGCATATCACCCCACGCAAAAGTCTCAACAAAAAAAAGAAGTGTCGGTTATGAAAAAAAATGCGCTAAAAGAAGCGGTTTTCAAATATCTTTTTATGGCGGCGGCGGTATTTTCTATATTTGCCGCTTTGTCGATAATAGTATTTTTGCTGTATGGCGGGATTCCAGCGATAAGGCAGGCGGGCGTACCGAATTTCATATTCGGCAAGGAGTGGAACAGCCGAAGTGCGGATACGTTCGGAGCGCCGCTTACGGGAGAATACGGCATACTCGCCATGATAGTAGGCACGCTGTACGCGGCTTCGGGCGCAGTTTTGATAGGCGGCGGCTTGGGCTTTTTTACGGGAGTGTTTCTTGCGAAATTTTGCCCGAAACGTCTGAAAAAACCTCTGACGCAGATAATAAATTTGCTTGCGGGCATACCGTCCGTCGTATACGGCTTTTTTGGAATGACGGCGTTACTGCCACTGCTCGGGCTTTATAGCCCGAACGGCGACGGTTCGGGTGTGTTGGCAGCTTCGCTGGTACTTGGCGTGATGATAATGCCTACGGTCGCCGCGCTTTCTAAAAGCGCGGTAGAAGGGGTGGACGGAGCGCATTTCGAGAGCGCGGCGGCTCTCGGCGCAAGCGGAGAGCAGGCGGTATTCGGAGTTGTCGTTCCGGCGGCAAAGGGCGGCGTTTTGGCGGCGGTCATACTCGGTGCGGGCAGGGCGATAGGCGAGACGATGGCGGTCGTAATGGTTGCGGGCAACAATACGGTCTTTCCGAAGGGACTTTTTTCGAGCTTCAGGACGATGACTGCGAATATCGCGCTGGAAATGGGTTATGCGGGCGAATTTCAAATGGGCGCGCTGATTGCGACGGGCGTGGTTCTTACGTTTTGTATACTGATTATCAATGTATGCTTTTCGCTTTTGACAAAAGAAAAAGGCGGCAAAGGTTCGCCGCGCGCATCGCGTAAAAATCAAAAAAACATGGGCGTTTCCGGCAGTTTCTCGTTGGCGAATAAGGTTAAAAAACATGAAAACGCGCCGAATAAAACGCGTGAAAAAGAGAATGTTTTAAGCGGAAAAGAGAGCGTTTTCGAGGGCGGTTTTGTGTTGACGGACAATGAAAAAGCGGAAAATACGCCGAATGAAGCGTGTGAAAACGACATTATTTCGGGCGGCGGTTTTATATTGATAAACGGAGTAAAAATAGAAAATACGCCGAATGAAACAAAGGAAATATGCGCGAAAAAGGGTATTTTTAACGGCAAAAAAAGGCGAAAAATAAAAGAAGCGGCGATAATTTCAAGCGAGGGAGCGATACCCGTTACGGGTAAAAATTTTTCATATTCGAAGACGCGGGTAATGCCCGTTATAGGCAAATATTTTTCATACGCGGCGGCGGTTTGCGGAATAGTTTGGGTGTTCTCCATAGTGTTATTCATAATGATAAAGGGTCTGCCGCATATAGACGCGCAGCTACTGTTCGGCGAATTCGCTTTCGGCGGCGAGCCGACGATAGCGTCTTCGCTTGCGGCGACGGGTATGATGATAGCGGCGGCGTCGCTTATTGCATTTCCGCTCGGTATATGCGCCGCAATCTATCTCTCCGAATATACGGCGAAAAACGGCCGTCTCGCGCGGGCGGCGAGGCTCGGCGCGGAAACCTTGGGCGGGATTCCGAGCATAATTTACGGGCTGTTCGGCGCGGCGTTTTTTTGCAACGCGCTCAAAATGGGATCGTCGGTAATCGCGGGTAGCCTGACCGTAAGCCTTATGATAATTCCGACTACGATAAGAGCGACGGAGGAGGCTCTAAGGGCGGTTCCGAATACGATGAGAGAGGGGAGCTTCGCGCTCGGCGGCGGCAGGCTGAGGACGGTTTTCCGCGTGGCGCTGCCATACGCGATACCGAGCATACTCTCGGCGGCGATACTGGGAATCGGCAGAATGACGGGCGAGTCCGCGCCCGTGCTCTATACTATGGGCGCGAGTCTGAAACCGATGCCGCGCGGATTCGCAAGCGGCGGTACGACGCTTTCCGTCGCGGTGTACGCTCTTAGCCGCGAATGGAAATACGCCGATGAAGCGTACGCGACGGCGTGCGTGCTGATAGTAGTTATTTTGACGCTGAATATAGCGGCGGCGTTATTTGCGTCGCTTATTCAGCGTCGGATTGCGGACGGCGCGAGGACCGGACCGGTAAAAAGCCGCGTCCTTAATTAAATTTTCCCTTGTAAACGCGATGAAAAATGATGAAAACACAACAACAATCGCAAGGAAAAACGTTGTGAAACCGCAAAGAAAAAACGTGATAAAATACGACGAAAAACGCAATAAAAACGCGGCGAAAACGGCGGTAAAAATAAGATATGAAAGTATCCGCAAATGCTTTTGGGCTTTTACGAAGCATTGTCCGAAAGGCGGCGGTTTAGATTGCGCAATTCCAATACGTAACGGTTATATAAAAACACGGAAATTTTTAGAAGGGCGCGGACTGGGCTTTTGTTTATAAAAGATCCCCCTCATAAAAGTTTCTCTTTGCAGATCGCAAAAAGTTTTTTCCGCACAAATTTAAAAAATAAAAAAATAAAAAATTGATTTTTTGAATCCCGCACATTAAGGAGCGTATGGCTATGACCGAAACGCAAAACGTATGCATAAAAACCGAAAGGCTGAATCTCTTTTACGGAAGGTTTCAAGCGCTAAAAGACATAAACATAGAAATCCGCGAGAGGGAAATAACCGCGCTGATAGGTCCGTCAGGTTGCGGCAAGACCACTCTTTTGAAGTGCTTTAACCGTATGAACGACCTTACTGAGGGCTGTCGCGCGGAAGGAAAAATCACGGTAAACGGCATAGACATAAATTCCGATATAAGCGTAAACCTGCTGCGCAAGGAAGTCGGAATGGTCTTTCAAAAGCCGAACGTATTCGCTATGAGCATATACGACAATATCGCCTACGGTCCGCGCGCGCACGGCGTGAAAAAAAGGAAAATACTTGACGGTATAGTCTTTGAATCTCTCGTAAAGGCGGCTATGTGGGACGAAGCGAAAGACAGATTGCATAAATCCGCGCTCGGGCTTTCCGGCGGACAGCAACAAAGATTGTGTATAGCGAGGGCTCTAGCCGTATCGCCGAAAATCCTGCTGATGGACGAGCCGACAAGCGCGCTTGACCCTATCTCGTCGGGCAGGATTGAGGCGCTTTGCGGCGAGTTAAAGCAAAAATATACGATAGTGATAGTTACGCATAATATGCGGCAGGCGGCGAGAATTTCGGATAAGACCGCCTTTTTTCTATTGGGTGAAATGCTGGAATTCGGCGCGACGCGCGAGGTATTCGATTGTCCCAAACACCCGAAATGCGCGAGCTATATAAACGGACGGTTCGGGTGATTTTTTTATTAGACTTGTTCAATAACCACCGATATTGTACGTTTTTATCGGAATTCTAAATTTTCGCGATAAAAAGCGGATATCGGTAGGGCGAAGTCGTCGCGAATTTTTAGAACTCTCATATTGTGCGAGAAATTGTCCTCAACGCTATGCCGTCTGATGAGACGTTCGCGATGGCGGCGGACGGTTTAAGGTTAAAAAAAGCGGTTTTTTATTTGCGCATATCGATTGAATGTGCTAAAATAAGCGCGACGGTAAAAACGCGGTGAAATATATACGTAAAGACAAAAAAGGCGAAAGCCGTTGCGTAAGCGTAACGAGAAGCGCGTGAAAATGACATAATTGCAAAAAACGGCGGCATTTATTATCGGAGTTTATTAACGGTTTTTATTGATACTCCGCATTTACGGCGTTTACCGTCAGTTTTCATTATCCGTATTTATTTACGGCGGTTACGGTTGATATTTATTATCCGGGATTATTGACGCTTGTTGTCCGTATTTATTTTAATTTGCAGACGTCGGTTGTCGTTGAGTTTTATTAACGGCGTGAAAATCCCCCGTGTTCTTGAAGGAGAGGCGCATGAAACAATTGATTTACAGCGCGGAAGACGACGTGAGCTTGGGCGAGCTTATAAAATACGCGCTGACCGAGGCGGGGTACGAGGCGCGTCTTTTTACTACGGCGGAAAGTATGATAGAGGCTATGGTGGAGCGCCCGCCCTCGCTTATACTTCTCGACGTTATGCTGCCCGGTATGGACGGCATAGACGCGCTGGAATTTATAAGAAACCGCTACAAAAACGTCAACGTGAAGATAATTTTGCTCACGGCCAAAAACGGGGAAATTGATAAGATATTCGGGTTGAACGGCGGCGCGGACGACTATATAACAAAACCGTTTTCCGTGCTCGAATTGATCGCGCGCGTCAAGGCGCATTTGAGACGGTACGCGACGGACGTGTCGGGCGACGCGCTGGTTTTTCGGGGCTTAAAGCTGTTCCCGGGTAGCCGCAGCGTTACCGTGGACGGACAGCCGACCGAGCTGACATATAAGGAATTCGAGCTTCTTAAAATGCTGCTTGAAAACGTGGGAACGGTGCTTGACCGCGCTAAGTTGATAAAGGAAATTTGGGGCTTCGAGTATTTCGGAGAGAGCCGCACCGTCGATATTCATATAAAAAATTTGAGGGCGAAGCTCGGCGGGTATGCGAACTGCATAGTCAACGCGCGGGGCGTGGGTTATGTTTTGAAGAATTTGAGCGAACAATAATTTGCGCTTTTAAAATAAAACAAACGTCGAGGTTTTCCGTCAAAGCTTTTTGGAAAATCGGCTTGGCTAAATTTGCCGCTTTTTAACGGGATTTTTACAAAAAAACCGTAAAGCGGAACTGCGCGGTAAGATATAATATCGTCGGTTTTTTGGGGAAAGGGGCGCGGGAAAGCTTTTGTTCACAAAAGGATTTCCCTGCGTAAATTCTAAAAAGCTTATATAAATTTAAAAGGACTTATATAAATTATAAATGAAAAAATTTATAACGCGGAGCGTCGCGGCGGTATGCGCGGGCGCGCTTATCATATTTTTGGCGGCGGTATTTTTTATAATACGCGATATGAACATATCCGCGGCGGAGGCTAACGCGCTCAACCTGATAAA
>JAISOS010000055.1 GCA_031275485.1 Clostridiales bacterium
TCAAACGATTTAGGCGTGTTGCCGCCCGCTTCGATAAGTCAAATAGCTCCTTTATTACTTTCGTACTTGTTGCTTCAATCGTCATTTTACTGAAATAACGGTTTTTAAACAAACCCTAAGAAAAATTTAAAATAATAAAATTTTTTTGATTTCAATCGCAAACCGTTATTCAAACAAATTATTTTCCGAGAGCGCGTTCTTTATGCGCATCAACACGCGCTTTTCTATTCTTGAAACGTATGAGCGCGATATTTTTAAAATCGCGGAAATTTCTTTTTGAGTCTTCACGCCGCAATTGTCCAATCCGTAGCGTAATTTTATGATTTCATACTCGCGGTCGGTCAGGAGCTTTTTTATGAATTTAATCAAGCCCTCGCGCTTGATTTTGTTATCAACCTGCTCGAATACGCCCAGTCCGGGGTCTACGACGGTTTCGGAGACGGTAATTTCGTTGCCGTCCTTGTCGCGTCCGATAGGGTCGAACAGCGAAATATTCTTGTTCGTGCGCTTGGACGAGCGCAAAACCATAAGTATCTCGTTCTCTATGCAACGCGCCGCGTAGGTTACAAGAGCCGTGCCCTTATCGGGCGAGTAGGTGTTAATCGCCTTCATCAGCCCGATATTGCCCACGGACACGAGATCCTCCTGATCGTTATAATTGCCGTACTTTTTCGCTATATGCACGACAAGCCGCATATTGTGGCTGACCAACATATTGCGCGCATCCTTGTCGCCGTCCTTCGCGCGTCTTATATATTCCTCCTCCTTGTCCTTGGACAACGGCTTCGGATACGCGTTTTTGTTTTCTATGTACGATGTAAAAAAAAGGTTATGCAACAGAGATATCAAGCCGTCGAAAAACATAATTCCACAATTTCTCCGATTTTTCACCCGAAACGGCGGGGTATTATATTATATGAAAGAAAATGTAGAATATTGAGAGTTTTTCGAATATTATGCGCGGGAGCGGGATTATTTTTGTTAAGGCTTATTTATGCGGGGAAAACCTTTTATTTTTAGAAAAGGTTTCCACACGCGCTTCTTTTCAAAAGATCTTTTCAATTTTAACGCGTATTTTTCGCGATTTTATTCCGTATTTTCGGCGGGTTTATACCGCGCTTTGAAACGGATTTACGCCGCGTTTTTAGGCTGGTCCGTACCGCGTTTTTCATACCGTTTATTACGTCATGTTTTTATATACTTTATATGTCTTTTATATCACATCAGCCGTCTGAGGCAACCCTCGGCGGGGCGGAGCGGGCGCGGTGGAGCGTTCTTCTTTCTGTTTTCGATTTCACTTTCCGGAACCGCGAGATTCAGCGCGTAATTTTCTATGTCGATTTCGATAATATCGCCGTCCTTTACATACGCGATAAGCCCGCCCGACGCCGCTTCGGGGGAAACGTGCCCTATCGCCGCGCCCCTTGTCGCGCCGGAAAAACGTCCGTCCGTAATCAGCGCGACGTCCCTGTCAAGCCCCATTCCCGCGAGCGCGGAGGTCGGCGACAGCATTTCTCTCATGCCCGGTCCGCCGACTTTTCCCTCGTAACGTATGACCACCGCGTCGCCCCTGCGGATTTCTCCGCCAGTAATCGCGTCGTATGCCTCGTCCTCGGAGTCGAAAACGCGCGCGTTTCCCGAAAATTTCAGCATAGATTTATCCACCGCGCCGCGCTTGACGACAGCTCCTCCGACCGCTAAATTCCCGTACAGCACGGCAAGTCCGCCCGTCTTGGAATACGGCGAATCGAAGTCCCTGATTATTTCGTTTCCGCTCCTTTCGGTTTCTTCCGTATTGCCGCAAGCGGTTCTTCCCGGCATATCGGAGCCGCCGTCCTCGCAATACGGCGAACTGAAATTCCCGGCTACTTTATTTCCGCGCTTTTCTATTCCTCCTATATTTTCGCCTATGGTCTTTCCCGACACGGTCGGCAGAGAAAGGTCAAGACATCCCCCTTTGGCAAGCTCTCTCATAACAGCGTATACGCCTCCTACGGCGTGCAAATCTTGAACGTGGTAACGCCCCGAAGGCGCGAGCTTGCAGAGCGTGGGCGTTGCGGCGCTTATTTCGTTGACCTCCGCAAGATCAAATTCAAAGCCCGCCGCCTCCGCCGCCGCCTGCAAATGCAGCACCGTATTCGTCGAGCAGCCAAGCGCCATATCGACGGCGAGCGCGTTCTTAAAAGACCGGCGGTTTACTATATCGCGCGCTTTTATTCCGTCCCTCAAAAGCCCGATTACCCTTTCTCCGGCGGTTTTTGCCAGTCTCAGCCGTTCGGAAAAAACCGCCGGAATCGTACCGTTGCCTTCCAACGCTATTCCCACGGCTTCCAAGAGGCAGTTCATAGAATTCGCCGTAAACATTCCCGAGCATGAGCCGCAGGTCGGGCAGGCGCCGTTCTCTATCGTCTTCAGCTGTTCTTCGGAAATTCCGCCGGCGACGTAAGCGCCCACTCCCTCGAACGCGGCGTTTAAATCGAGGTATTCCGCGCGCAGACCCGTCCGCGCCGTGTCGGAGCGCAACGAAAGCATAGGACCGCCGGAAACGAATACGCAAGGCAAATTAAGCCGAAGCGCCGCAATAAGCATTCCCGGCGCAACCTTGTCGCAATTCGGTATGAATACCAGCGCGTCAAAGCCGTGAGCCCGCGCCATACATTCCGCGCTGTCCGCTATGATTTCACGCGAAATAAGCGAATAGCGCATGCCGCCGTGCCCCATCGCTATGCCGTCGCATACCGCGATTGTGTTGAACTCGAACGGCACCCCGCCCGCCGCGCGTATACCGTCCTTAACCGCCCGCGCGATTCTGTCAAGCCCGGTATGACCCGGCACGATCTCGTTCCACGAATTGACGACGCCTATAAACGGACGCTCCATCTCGCCGTCCGTAAGCCCTAAGCTCTTTAAAAGCGAACGGTGCGGCAACGCCTTTATTCCGGATTTTATAATATCGCTGTTCATAGAATTTCCAATATAACGACGTCGTTGTGAATTTAACCGTATTACGGTTAGCGGCGTCCGTTTCGGCATGTTGTTCTTAGGAAGAGATTCGGAGAAAACTTTTTCGGTTTTAAAAAAACCGCTCCGCCCGTATCGACCTAAAAACGACACGGCGGACATACGGACGGCTCGGAATAACCGCGTCCGACCGGACGCCCGACTGCGGAAAACGCCTCGCCCTTACGTTTTAGCTCAATATGCGGCGTATATAACTGTGAATTGTCCTCATAGCTTAAAAAGAGACCTATGAAATTACCGATTAATTTTCGCAGGCAAGCGCGTTTAAATTTATTTCCAAAAATTTTTCGGATATGCGCCCTATCAACGCCCCGCGAACGTCGTCCTTACCGAACGGAAACGCGCCCGACGAGACCGCTATGCCCAAAAGCGCGGTATTAAACGCCTTCGCGCCGCAACGCGAAACGACGCTTTCATAATCGACGACGCGCAAATTTTTTACCGCCCGCCTCAAATAACCGATTGCCGTATCCGTCTGCGACGCAACGGCGGTCGTTTCCTCCGAGATTTTCCGCTCCGCCGCGCTGAAATTTTCTTTGCGTGAAAGAACCTCTCGGTTTGCCGCGAATACTTCGTCCCCGTCGAAAGTCTCGTTGCGCGGACAATCCGTCCGATTGTGAGCGGACGCATTTCCGACGTCAAAATTTTCTTTGCGCGGAGAGATTGCCCGATTTGATACGAACGCCATGCCTCCGTCCCTCAAATAGCGCAGGGCGCGAACCGCTTCCGACGGCTCTAAGGCTATCAAAACGTCCGCCGTTCCGCGCGCGACGAGCGGCGACTTGGCTCCGTCGCCTATGCGTATATGGCTGACGACACTGCCGCCTCTTTGCGCCATGCCGATGGTCTCCGCACCCTTTACGTCCAAGCCCTTGGCGGCGGCGGCGGTGCCTATCAGACGCGACATAAGTATTACGCCTTGCCCCCCCACGCCCGTAATTATGCAATTCGTCATAATAATTCCTTCATGGTAATTCTCTCTTTTACCGCGTTTTTCCGTCAATATTTATCAGTGTGTTTCGGTGAATTTTACGCGTTTCCGCATCTCTATTTCCCGATAGTTTTGCGCGCCTTTGCACCTCGATTTTTCGCACAATTTTACGCGCTTCTATTCCGCGCTTTTCGGAAATTTCTTACGCGTCTATTTCCCGATTTTACGTTATTACGCGCTTCTATTCCGCGCCTTTCAGCTTGATGCACGCGCCCTCGAAAAGCAATACCCTAACTCCCTTCTTGTCCAAAACGCTCTTAACCGCCGCCCTCGCGCCCTCGCCGTCGTATGCGTTGACCCGCAAAAGCGCGTCCGCGCCTATCGCCTCGACTATTTTATAAATATCAGTCCTTTTCGACAGCTTACCTGCGGGCGTTTTGCCGACGCCGGGATGCGGCTGATTGCCCGTCATCGCCGTCGTAAAATTGTCCAATATGACGACGATTATGTCGGCTTGATTGTAGACCGCGTTGATAAGCCCGGTTATTCCAGAATGGAAAAAAGTCGAATCGCCTATGAACGCGAAATTGAGCGCGTCGGGCTCGGCGCGGCTCAGTCCCTGCGCCACAGTTATGCCCGCGCCCATACAAAGGCATGTGTCCACCATACCGAGCGCGTTCCCTAGCGTATAACATCCTATATCACCCGAAAAAACCGCCTTTCTACCCCCCGCGTTTTCGGCGACGGCTTGCTTGACAGCCGAAAAGGAAAAACGATGCGGACAGCCCGGACATAAAACGGGCGGCCTTACCGGCAAAGCCGGCGGCGTTTCGCTCGCGATATCGAGCGTATCGTCCGCGGTTGCTTTTCGCGGTTCGCTGCCGATACCGAGGATATTATCCGATACGGCTTTCCGTAGCGTTTTTCCCTCGGCATCAATAATATCGCTTTCGGCGGTTTTTTGCGGATTTTTAAAAAAATTTCTAAGAGCCGCATACGCCGTTTCCACGGAATTCTCGCCCGCGACGGGGGCGTCGCCCGTCAGCTTTCCGCGAATTTTGACGTTCACGCCGTACCTTCCGCAAAGCTCCGTCAGCGCCCGCTCTATCACGGGATCAAGCTCCTCTATAACCAACGCCTCGTCCAGTCCGTCCAGAAACCGCAACGCCCCACGCTCCGGAAAGGGATACGCCGAAACCTTAAACAGCCTGTACCCCTCGCGCGGCGGAAGCATGCTCAAAGCCTCCTCCGTATACGCGAAACTCACTCCGCCCGACGCTATTCCTTTTTTTATCGTCGCGTTACCGTTCTCAGAATTACCGCTTGACGTTGTATCGTCTTTTACCTCCGCGCCGCAATCCGACGCTATGCCGCCCGTATCCGCCGCGCGTCCGTTCTCGGCTCCCGTTTTTTTGCCGTAAAGATATTCGCCTTTCCCGTTCCGCCGCGAAAAATTCAATGGAGTTATATCGGTGATAAAATTGCGCGGATAGTCGGAAAGCTCCGCGCTCATCTCCTTTAGTTGCGCCTCTATTTCGATATGATTTTCATACGCCAATTTCGGAAAAATAACGCGCTCGCCGCCGCCTCGCATAAAATTGCCCTTGCGCTTAGACTCCGCGTTCTCCGCAAGTTCCAAACAAACGTTTCCGAAGGCTTTCCACGCGTCCGCCTTACGGTTAGGCTCGACGCCGTCCGAAATTTGCACCGTCGCCGTGCCGTGGCATACGCGCGTAGTCGGACGGAACAGAACTGGTCTGCCGTACCTCTCGGAAAACTCGAACGCCTCGCCTATCATAAAGTAGGCTTCCTCGGGTGACGACGGGTCGAACACCGCGATTTTTGAAAACTCACCGAAACGCCGCGTGTCCTGCTCCGTTTGAGAGGAAACGGGACCGGGATCGTCGGCGGCGACGACTACGAGACCGCCCTTAACGCCCACGTAATTTAAACTCATAAGCGGATCGGAGGCGACGTTCAGCCCTACCTGCTTCATCGTTGCCATGGCGCGCAAGCCCGAAAACGCCGCGCCCGCCGCAACCTCCAGCGCCGCCTTTTCGTTCACGGACCATTCGGCGTATACGCCGTCGGCGTTTTGTTTTACAACCGTCTCCAGGATTTCGGACGACGGCGTTCCGGGATACCCCGTAATCACGGACACGCCGGCGCTAAGCGCGCCGAAAGCAATCGCTTCGTTTCCCATTAAAAGTATTTTTTTCAAATCAAGTCTCCCTGGATTTCGGCGATAAGGTCGTTGCGAATCGGAATTGCGCGAAGACAAGCTTTGAATTCCAAGTCGTAAGAAACGAAAAAGGCGGCGTTCAGGCTACGCGATTATAATTTATAACTGTCGCAAAAACACGCTTTCGATATGCCGTAAATCACCGTTTTTTTATCTCTCGCGACGATCCCGAAAAATGCCGTAACCCTCCGTTTTTTGTTTTTTTAACAAACCAAAAAACACCGAACGCTCTGCAAGCGATTATTTTTCGACCGAAATAAAAACGCCCGTCCGCCGCGCCGAGGCTAACCGGACGGGCGCGGGAATATCCCGACGCCTAATCTATGTGCCGACAATCAAGTCCTTTTTATACCGGGCGCCTCAAAACCTCTCGAAAACAGCCTTTTAACAATATTTCATATAAAACCGTTCGGATTACATACAATTATATATTAAAATTTCCGTTTTGTCAATATTTTGCGCGCGGCAAATAAAAACAACCGCATTTTTAAAGTTCGATATACCCCCCGAATAACCCGTTCGGCTTTAATATTCGCCTCAACCGCACGCTTAAATTTAATGTCCCCGCATTCTGTCGCTTAGTTTCAATATTTCCTTTAAATAAGCGCCGTTTAATAAATCTCGTCTACACGAATCGTCGTACGCTCGCCGCCTGCGGACGGGAATATAAGAATTTCCGCCAAGTTGCCCGCCGCCTGGCTTGTCTGGCGCAGAAGCACCCTCCATACCGTTGAGGAATCCGTCGGTATATTCGGCTGCAACGGCGACGTCGAACCTTGCGTCATTACAAGACTGTCAAGCGCCGCGCCCGAAACTGTGCCGCTCACGGGATTTATCGCTGCGGAATTCACGTCTACAGTCAGCGACACATTGTTTTGCAGAGAAATATCCCCCGATAACGTGCCTCCGGACGCCGCCTGCGTCAGCGTGAACGAAAGATCTCCTACATTCAACGTGAAGTTCGACGACGCTGCGGATAGGTCTACGTTATAGACGGTGTACGCTTTCTTTAAATCGGGTATGACCGTCGTACCCGCCGATGTCGTTATGTCGAAGCCGTAATCCGCCGGCGTATTCGTTCTCACGGCTACCGCTGGGGAAAAGCCCGCCGGACCTGCCGGTCCTGCCGCTCCCGCCGCGCCTTGCGGACCCGCCGGTCCTGCCGCACCCGTCGCTCCCGCCGGACCCGCCGGACCTACCGCTCCCTGCGGACCCGCCGGTCCTGCCGCGCCTTGCGCACCCTGTGAACCTGCCGCGCCTGTCGCTCCCGTCGCTCCCGTCGCTCCCGCCGGACCCGCCGGACCTACCGCGCCCTGCGGACCTGCCGGTCCGGGAACGCCTTGCACACCTTGTGAACCTGCAGAGCCTGTCGCTCCCGTCACGCCTTGCGGACCCGTCGGACCTACCGCGCCTTGCGGACCTGCCGCTCCCGTCGCTCCCGTCGCGCCCTGCGGACCCGTCGAACCTACCGCGCCCTGCGGACCCGCCGGACCTTGCGAACCTACCGCGCCCTGCGGACCTACCGCGCCCTGCGGACCCGCCGGACCCGTCGGACCTACCGCGCCCTGCGAACCTGCCGGACCCGTCGCACCCGTTGCGCCCGTTGCGCCCGTTGCTCCAACCGGACCTACCGCGCCCTGCGGACCCGCCGGACCCGTCGCCCCTGCCGGACCTTGCGGACCTATCGCGCCCGTCGCCCCTATCGGACCTGCCGGACCTATCGCGCCCGTTGCGCCCACCGGACCGCGCTGACCTATCGGACCCATAGGACCCATTGCGCCCGTCGAACCTTGCGGACCCGCCGGACCCGTGGGTCCTCTTTGCATTACAACCGCCGGTCCGCAGCAAACCGGTTTCGGATACGTTTCCGCACCGCAACAGCGGCTGTCCTGCGTGTAATTCAGGCAGTTGCCATAACCTTCGTTATAATAATTATTCATAATTCTCCTATTTTGCCTTTTATTTTCAATGCGGTCCGAAATTCCGACCGTAAGCCCTAATAAAAAATGTAATAAAGGCTGTTACATAATATGAAAACCGCCGCGCGTTTGCGACAAAAAGCGCGGCACGGTAAATTTTTTTGCGTTATTCGGGCATTCAGGGAAGCGCGGCGAAAACCCCTCTCGCTATTCTTGGATTAGCGCGTTCTTAGAAATATTTATAAGAGACTTTCGCGGCGCGCCGTCCCTTCCTGCGGACGAATCCGCTTTCGGTGAAGTCGCGTCCGATACCGAAAGCGGCGCAAGCGTTCCCAGCTCAGTACCGTTTTCGGACACAAACGCAAACTACGCGCATCCGCCGTTCCCCGACGCAAACATAACGGTCCCCCTCGCTCCCCCGCCCGATATGACATATGGCAATTTTTCATATTGATTTTCCACTATCAAACTGTAAACTTGTCTCACTTTAAATTCTATATACGCTTACGTTTTTTTTTACGCATTGCATATTGAGTTCGCAATTATTTAAAATAATCATAGCCTCATTGAATAAAAATATGTTCTCGTTCATGCTTTGCATATCTAAAGTACGACACCGACGGGATATTATATATCCGTTAAAATCGGTATGATCCTAATAAACCCGTATATGAACTTACAGAACTCTACTCTTTAGAACTTACTCCCGGTTTTCCGTAATTTTAGAATATCTAACGCTATCGACTTTTACCAACAATGACTCTCCGTTTACAACTTCTAAAATTCTACCCCAGGGGCTTGCTATGAGAACGCTTTGCGCGATAAAGGCGTTGCTTACGGGATCTCTGGATTACGCCGTCGAGCCTTTGGGGCTGATAGCCTCTAATCCCGCAAAACCCGTCAAGCTTCCGTC
>JAISOS010000081.1 GCA_031275485.1 Clostridiales bacterium
CAAATATCTTTAACCATAAGCCCGCGTTGACGCGCCGCCACTATTGATTCCCGTATGTTATTTGCTATCATTTTACCATTATATCATATGTCTTTATTTTTGTCGTCCGCTGTAAGAAAGCGTTTGTTGCCGTTTGTCTCAAAAGCAATCAATCCGTTTTCAGCAAGGACGTTTAACGCTCTTGTTTGCCTAACGCCCGATAAGCTCGTGGTAGCGCAGAGCCCGGCATGACTAAAAAAGAAAAAACCGTCGGCAAGGATTTCTCCGTTGTTTTCGCAATAGTCATGTTTTTCTATCAAAGCCCCGTAAACTATTGCCGCGTCGATATCGATAGCACGAGCTAAATAAATATTCGCGCAAATAGAATCTTTTGAGTTTAGAAAAGAATAAATTTCCGGCATAGTCGTCTTCTTAATTTTTTTTAAGCTCCGCAATTTGCCGCTTACGCGCGGTCAAACATAATAATTTGGACAAATTCACGTGCGCCCGTGTATGACAATACCACAAACGCTTGACAACATTGAAAAAAAACGGTGATTTTCAGTTGACATTTTTGTCGGCGTCGTTTATAATATCATTCCAATGGATATTGATTTAAGCGGCGCGTCCGACGGCCGAAGCTATAGTTTCGGCGGAATTATCGAGGGCGCGGAGAATTTGTTCGGAGAACGGCTTGTAATATTTGCTGAACCGGTTCGCGTCGAGGGTACTTATACGAAAAACGGCGGTGCGGTCGCGGTCAGGGCAAATATCTTTGTTGCAGTAGTTTTTAATTGCGACAGATGTCTGACCGAGGTCAAAAGGGATATTTCGGTCGACGCGGACGAGGTGTTTTATAAGAGGGAAACGGGAAGCGGCGGAGATAAGCGAAAGACGGGATGTTCGGCGAGTGAAAGCGGCGCGTATCCTTACGGCGGCAAGCGAAAGGCGGAAGGCTTGGCGAGCGGCGGCGAGCCGTATTTTTACGATAGTTCGATTATCGCTCTCGACGGTGTTTTGAAAGAGAAATTGATTCTCGCTTTTCCCGAATACGTCGTGTGTTCGCCCGACTGCAGAGGACTTTGTCCGGTTTGCGGTTGCGATCTTAACGTAAATCAATGTAATTGTAACGACAATCAAAACGACGGCGGACGCGGCGATATTTTCGCGGCGCTTAAATAGGCGTCGGGAGGCAAAAATGGCAGTACCAAAAAGAAAAACATCGAAACAAAGAAAACGCACGAGAGCCGCGAATTGGAAGCTGACGGCTCCGAATCTTATCGAATGTCCGCAGTGTCACGCGAAAAAACTCAGTCACAAGATCTGTCCTAAGTGCGGATATTATAAAAACGAGTTGATTATCGCTCCGAAGGAACGGGCGGCGAACGATTAGAAGCGCTTTCGGATAGGCGCGTCCGTTCGTTACGTCCAGGACGGCAATTTTAACGGTTGAAAAAATGACAGCATTGTTTAAATGCCGTCTTTTTTGTGTTTATACGCGTTTTGCGGTTCGTGTTCGGGCGGTTTTTTCGGATAAAGATTAACGCCGAACGAAATTCGGAACGGGTAGTTAAATTACGTTGATTTTTCAGCGAAAAAGCGTAAAAATATCGTCAATTAAAACGAAAAACGGATGTTAAGCGGCGCCGATTTTACGGGAAAAAGTATAAAATACCGTTGAATTAAATGCGAAATCAAAGTAAATAATACTATTGCAACGGAAAAAAGCGTTAAAAATATCACGACGCCGAATGAAACGCAAAGCATGGGCTTAGATAAAATTATTCGGTCGTAAAAAAATATCAAAAAAATACCGAATTGAAACGCAATAAACGGCGGAGGTTTTTCAGGTCTATGAAAATTGTGGTGGACGCTTTCGGCGGCGACAACGCGCCGTCCGAGATCGTAAAGGGGGCGGTTACGGCTTTAAAAGCCGCGTCGGGCTTCGGAATAGTTTTGACGGGTAAAAAAGACGCTATAAAAAGCGAATTGGACGCGCTCGGAATGTCGGCGGACGGCGGCAGGCTGGAAATAATCGACGCTAACGAGGTCATAACGAACGACGACGCGCCGACTGCCGCGATTCGCGGGAAAACCGATTCGTCGCTCGTCGTCGGGCTGGACTATCTCAAAAACAACGCGGACGCCGCCGCTTTCGTTTCGGCGGGGAGCACGGGCGCGGTTTTGACGGGCGCGACGCTGAAAATCGGAAGAATCGAAAACGTTTCGCGGCCCGCGCTGGCTCCGCTCCTTCCGTGCGCGGACGGTTCTCATATATTACTCGCGGACTGCGGAGCGAACGTCGATTGCAAGCCCGAAATGCTGCTCCAATTCGGCGTTATGGGCGCGGCGTATATGCGCGCCTCAGGCATACGGAATCCGAGAGTCGCGCTTTTGAATAACGGCGCGGAGGCGAAAAAGGGCAACGAACTGACCAAAGCGGCTTACGTCCTTTTGGAGGGGTCGGGCTTGAATTTTGTCGGTAATATGGAGGCGCGCGAGATTATGTCGGGGGCGGCGGACGTGCTCGTTACGGACGGCTTCGGCGGCAATATCGCTCTGAAAGCCCTTGAGGGAGCCGCGCTGACAATTTTCAAGCTTATGAAAGAGGCTATTATGAGCGGCGGAATTCTGCCGAAAATCGGAGGCTTTCTCGTCAAAAACGCTATGAAAGATATGAGAAGCAAGCTTGACTATACCGAAAACGGCGGCGCGCTCTTTCTCGGCGTATCGAAAGTCGTGATAAAGGCTCACGGTTCGTCTAAAGCGAACGCGGTAAAGGCGGCGATTTTGCAGGCATACGGCTTGGCGCGGGCAGGGCTGACGGATAAAATCCGCGAGGCTATGGCGGACGGCTCGCGGAACGGATAACGCGTTGTACGTCTATGCGCGCGGATTCCGAAACGATGAAATTACGGAGGCTTACGAAAAGCCGCGATTTTTGTAAGCGTGAGAAAAGCTTTATATCGGTAACGCGGGAGGATACGCGTATGCGGCGGGACGGACGGTTCGGATCCGGGCTTGAGTTTGAGTCGGGGCTAGGCGAGGTTGAAAAAATAATAGGATACGTTTTTAAGGATAGAACGCATTTAGAAGCCGCGTTGACCCATTCGTCCGCGAACGCGAATCCTAAACGCAACTACGAGCGGTTGGAATTTTTGGGCGACGGTATTCTGGATTTTGTAATAGCCGATTATCTTATGCGGCATACGGAGTTGAGCGAGGGTGAAATGACCGAAAAACGGAAGGGTCTCGTCAATAAGGAGTTTTTGGCGCGCGTCGTCGGGGAGCATCGGTTGGAGCGGTTTTTGATAAAGGCGGAAAAGACCGAGTCTTCCGAAAAAATCAAGTCGTCGCTTTTCGAGGCGTTGATTGCCGCCGTGTATTTTGATTCCGATATTGAAAACGCCCGTAAATTTATCCTGAAATTTTTGGGGCGGTATATCGCCGCCGACGCTAAACCGGATTTTAAATCGCGGCTGAACGAGCTTGTCGGCAAGACGCTACACGCCTATCCCGTCTATGAAACGACGGAGACGAATACGGATGACGTTGCGGCGAACGGTGAAAAGTGTTTTACAAGCGGCGTGAGCATATCGGGCAGGGGGGTCTGCGGCAGAGGACGCGGCAAAACCAAAAGGGAAGCGGAAGCCGCGGCGGCCGAAAAAGCTTTGGAGCTTTTGGATAAGGATCCTTTTTAAAAAAAGATATTCGCGGTAAACCTTTTCTTGTAAGAAAAGGTTTACCGCGCGCCCCTTTATTCCAAAGACCCCGGTACTTTAAAGCGGCTATAAGGAGCGCGCCGACAAACCGTTTGCCGACGGATTTTCAAAAAATTTCTTTCGGACGCGCCGCGAAAAATCCCTCCTTTTTTAATATGCGGATACGCCGCCGCCGATTATCGCGCGGAATTGTCGAATAGAATTATTAAACGGAATAAATAAAAAATCTCAACGTTTTATAGTTCTTTTAGGGAATTTCTTTTGTTATAAACGATAATAAAACGCGTTTAAAAAAACGGTTGCGGAACATAAGTAAAATATATAAAAGCGGTGTAAAAACGGCTTAAAAACCGTAGTAAAAAGCGCAGCAAAAAGACTTGAAAAAAATATCAATTTGTATTATAATAAAAAATACGGTCGTTGCGATAAGTTAATAAGAAAACGGCGGGAAATACGGTCGCTGACGCGATAAAAATGTTGAGCAAAATACGGTGAAAACATGGCGAATGCGGACGTAAAATCGGCGGCGGGAAACGGAAATATATGCGGATAGGGAAATTGACGGTACGGGAATTAAAAGACAGCGTGATTGACGTAATCGGAATCAAACGTTCCGAGGTTTTGGCGTCCGCCGGAATTTCCAAAGACTGCGCCGCCGTCAAATGCGACGACATTATTCTGCTTACGACCGACCCGATTACCGCATCCTCGCATATCGCGGGCAAGCTTGCCATAATCGTCGCGTCGAACGACGTAGCGGCGGGAGGCGGCGAGCCGTTCTGCTGTCTTTTGACGGTTATCGCTCCCAAGGAGGCGACGGCGGAGGACGTTAAAGCGGTTATGACGGAGGCGGAAAAGCAGGCCGCCGCCTTTAATATAGACATAGTGGGCGGGCATACGGAATTTTCGCCCTATGTCAGCCGTATGGTGGTTTCCTGCACTATGCTGGGCAGGGCGAAAAAAATCGTCGGTAAGGAGCTTAAAAGCGGCGCGTCGATTGTTATGACGAAATACGCGGGGTTGGAAGGCACGGTGATTTTGGCGAACGACGCGGCGGCTTTGAGTTTAAACCGTAAGGAACGCGCCGAGGCCGACGCTTTGGAAGATAGTCTGAGCGTTTTGAAAGAGGGCGCGGCGGCGGCGGCGCTTGAAATTTCGCTCATGCACGACATAACCGAGGGCGGGGTGCTGGGCGCGGTCTATGAAATGTGCCTCGCGGCGGGCAAAGGCGCGGATATATACGGTGAAAAAATCCCGATTCTGCCTATTACGGATAAAATTTGCCGCGCCTTGAAAATAAATCCGCTCAAATTAATTTCGAGCGGCAGTATGCTCGTCGTGACGGAAAATCCCGCCGAACTGATAGACGCGCTCGCGGCGGAAAATATTAACGCCGTCAAAATAGGCGAGATAAACGATACGGGAGCCGTGAGGATGTTTCAAGGAGGCGGCTTTGAAACGGTAAACGACAGCAGAGACGAGATTTGCGGCTTTTTAAATTAAGGATCCGTCTTCTAAATCGGGCAGGACGTCTTTAACGGGTCTTTTCGCGGCTTTCCGCGTTCTTCTCCTTGCCGGCGGCTCCAACGGAGCATAACGGGAAACGCCTTGAAAACCGTGAAGGTGACTCGC
Source organism: Clostridiales bacterium (assembly GCA_031275485.1). Taxonomy (GTDB): domain Bacteria; phylum Bacillota; class Clostridia; order Christensenellales; family JAISNN01; genus JAISNN01. The sequence continues at coordinate 5,334 of JAISOS010000081.1, forward strand.
AAATCCGCCGATTTTCATCCATGAATGCAGATTCTAAAAAACCGTGTTCATAGCTCTAAACGGACGGAAAAAGACGATAGAAAGACAATTAAAAAACGACAAGCAATAACTAAAAAACGGCGAAAAACGGTAAAAAATTAAATGTAGCGTTAAAGTTTTTTGGAAAGGGGCGCGTGGGAAACCTTTTGTGTACAAAAGGTTTCCCACGCATAAATCAAAAAATAAAAATAAAAAAATCGGAGCGGCGCGTTATGAAAAGTATGACGGGGTACGGCAGAGGCGGAGCGTGCGCGGACGGATTGATCGTTTCCGTAGAGGTTAAGTCGGTGAACCACAGGTTTTTGGATGTCGCGCTCAAAAATTTTAAGTCGTTCGGGTTCGCCGAGGACGCGGTGAAAAAGTTAGTGGAAAAGCGGGCGGCGCGGGGGCATATCGAGGTGTTCCTTAGCTGTTCGGACGAAAGAGAGGACGCGGTTTCTCTGAAAATCGATTACAATATAGCGAACGAATATTTGAGAAGCGCGAAAGAGCTGTGCGGGAAACTTGGCATAAAAAACGACCTGACGTTCACCGCGCTTATGAGAGATAACGACGTTTTTAAACGGCAATTTAACGGCTGCGACGAGGAAACTCTGCTCGCGCTGATAAAGCAAAGCGCGGGTTCGGCACTCGACGAATTGAACGCGGCTAGGGAACGCGAGGGAAAGTTTATAAAAGCCGATTTAAAGACTAAACTTGCCGGAATAAAGGCGGATATTGACGAAATATCCGCGCGTGCGCCTGCGGTTCTTTCCGAATACGGAAAAAAGCTGACCGAGAGGATAAAAGAGCTTCTCGCAGGTGCGGAAATCGACGAGGCGAGACTGCTGAACGAAGCCGCGTTTTTTGCCGACCGAGCCTGCGTAGACGAGGAGATCGAACGGCTGAAAATCCATATCGACGGTTTTTTCGAGACATTGGAGGACGAGGGGGCTACGGGCAGAAAAATGGATTTTATCCTGCAAGAAATGAATCGGGAAATCAACACGATAGGCGGCAAGGCGAACGATATTAGGCTTGCGGAAGCAGTCATACGCGTAAAAACCGAGCTTGAAAAGATAAGGGAGCAATGTCAAAATATAGAGTGAAAAAACACGCGGAAAGCACATGCGGAAAGCGCGCGTGAAATATAAAAAAATAACGACGCAACGGAAAATATTATGCCTCAAAATAACGCAAATTTGTTTAACAGTAACAGCCTCAATCCCACCCAAATAAAGTTTGTCGGCGTCGGATTCGGAAATATCGTCAACCGCGACAGAGTGCTTGGCGTTATTTCGCCCGATACGTTGCCCAGCCGCAGACTGATAAACGACGCGCGCGATAATAATCGGGTTTTGGACGCGACTTGCGGCAGAAAAACGCGAGCGATAATAGTTTTGGACAGCGGGCATATCGTGCTTTGCGGACTGCATACGGAAACAATTTCTGGACGCTTGAATTTGAAGCCCGAAGACGAAAAAACCTCCGACGAAACCGCGTTGGATTAAAACCGTTTTCGCGGCGCGACCCGAACGGGAAATTCGCGGTATAAAACCGCGAAAGCCGTTCGTGTTCGAGGTCTTTTTACGGCGCGAAGCGAAGGAGAAGTTCGCGGTACGGAACCGTAAAAAAACGATTGTATCCGGAAGCGTTTCCGCTAATGTAAACCAAATGAAAAATCCGTTTAAAAAACGCTTCCGCGAATTACGGCGTATAGGCGATATGGGAACGGTCGTATCTTGTTTCTTTCCGCGTCAAGCGGCGTTGTTCCTCTCTGGCGCGGCGACGCCGCGCTCCGTCAAAATACCTTAGCCGAGCGCGAAAAACGTTTGGAATCCGCTTTGTTTCGACAGCGTCGGCATGCCGCGGATATATTAAAATACGGTAAATACTATTAAGAAAAAAATAATATTATAATTATAATAAAATAAATAATAAAATTTATTACGCAAGGAGATAACTACTATGATGATTGATCCGCCTATCGATAAACTGATAGAAAAAGCAGAATGCAGATACGCGCTCGTTTGCGCTATTTCAAAGAGAGTGAGCGCAATTATCACACAAGAACCGGAATATTTGAAGGAGTCGGGCGAAAAGCCCGTAACCTTGGCGGCGAAGGAAATTTATAACGACAGAATCCGTATAGTCGACGAGGAATAGCGGAGCGTTTACCGGAAACGCCGCTCCGCCGCGTCCGGTAATTTCACAAAAGTATTCCCCCGCGTATACGCGTTATAATATCACATTTTCCAAAGGAGGGCATAGCTATGAAAAACGTCGTTCTCGGCGTTTCGGGAGGCATAGCCGCGTACAAAGCGTGCGAGCTGGTCGGTATATTGAAAAAAGCCGGCTGTAACGTGGACGTTATTTTGACCGAAAACGCCGAGCGTTTTGTCAGCCGTATGACCTTCGAGGTATTATCGGGGAACAATGTCGCCGTGGGCACGTTCGAGCGTCCGAAAACGCGCGAGATAGAGCACATCTCGCTCGCGAAAAAAGCCGACGTTTTCGTTATCGCGCCCGCGACGGCGAACGTTATAGGAAAAATCGCGCACGGCATTGCCGACGATATGCTTACGACGACGGCTATGGCGGCGGAGCGCGCCGTGAAAATAATTTGTCCCGCTATGAATACCGCCATGTATGAAAATCCCGTTTTGCAGAAAAATCTCGCTAAATTGAGAGCGGCGGGCTATATTGCGGTCGAGCCCGGCGAAGGACGTTTGGCGTGCGGCGACAGCGGAAAGGGACGGCTTGCCGCCGTTTCGGATATCGCGGACGAGGTGCTGAGGCGGCTTAATTCGGGGTATAGCGCCTTGAACGGCGCGTCGGATTTGAGTAATAATGTCGGGGACGGGGAGCCGGATTTGAACGGCGATCCCGCAAAGGGCGCGCGGAGTTTAGAGAAAAACATCGCGGATGAAAAACCGGATTTAAAGAGCGATACGGCGGATAAAAAGCCGACTTTGGAGAACGATACGGAGGAGAAAAGACCGGATTTGAACGGAGATACCGAAAACGAAGAACGGAGCCGGCTTAGATCGGAAAACGATTTCGCCGGAAAAAGAGTTCTGATTACGGCCGGCGCGACGCGCGAGAATATCGACGGAATAAGGTATATATCGAACAACAGCAGCGGTAAAATGGGCGCGGGACTTGCGGACGCCGCGCTCGAAAGGGGCGCGGAGGTAACGCTCGTCGCGGCGTATACGAGAGAGCCGATCGACCGAAACAGACCGCGTCTGAAGGTTGCGGACGTGAAAACCACGGCGGATATGTACGTGGCGGTTTTGGCGGAGTTGCCTAACAGCGATATAATAATCAAGGCGGCGGCGCCCGCCGATTACAGACCGAAAACGGCTGTCCGCAATAAAATAAAGAGCGAAAACCCGATTATAGAGTTTGTCAAAAATCCCGATATAGCGAAAGCGGTGGGCGAGAGAAAAACGCCCGAGCAAAGACTGATTATTTTTAACGCCGAAACCGAAAATCTAATTGAAAACGCGAAAAAAAAGCTGAAAAGCAAAAACGCCGATATGGTCGTCGCAAACGACGTTACTAAGGATGGCGCGGGCTTCGACACGGATACGAATATCGTTACGGTTATAACCCGCGAAGAACGGATTTTCAATCTTCCGAAGCTTACGAAACGCGAAGTCGCGGACAGAATTTTTGACATTATTTCCGAGCTTGACGGCTGAACCTGTTTTGCAAATTCGTTTGACGACGTCGCGCCGCGCGGCGTTGCCGTTTAAAAAACGGCGTTTTTCACGACGTAGTTTATAAAGTTTTCACGACGTTTTCAATAGCGCGGTTTGCGAAATCCGGACGGAATTTTCGCGACTTAATTCGTGAAATTTTAACGCGGGTTTTACGGCGTAATTCGCAAAAATTGAGTTCTAAAAATTCGTGATGATTTCGCTCTATAGGTATCCGCTTTTTGTCGCGAAAATTTAGAACCGCACGCAAAAAAACGACCCGGCCGTACCGCGTCGGATTTAAAAAAAATTCACTTGGAAAAGAGACGGTTTTTGTGGGATTTCGGTCAATTTTTATAACCTGAACCGCGAAATTTTCAAGGAATTTTCACGGCGTAACTTGTGAAAAACTCTCGTTTTTATCCCGTGTAAAACGTAATGAAAATATAAAATTAAAGCCTAATTAAAATATACCGACGGGAAGGCAATATGGTTGCGCAGGTGATTATCGACATATCGAACGACGGCGTAGACAGAGTATTCGACTACAATGTTCCCGACGGCGTTGTGCTCGGTAGCCGCGTCGCGGTTCCTTTTTTAAACAGGCGAGTGCAAGGGTATGTGATAGGGGTGAAGGAAAGCTCCGACTACGCGGGCGCGTTAAAGGACGTGAGCGAGGTTTTGGACGAGGGACTGATAGGGGGGGAAATGCTCGCGCTTATGGACTTTATGACGGCGAAATATAATCTCCGCCGCATAGACGTTCTGCGTCTTTTTTTGCCGCCGAATATGCGTGAAGGCGGAGTTCGGGAATTGAAAAGGAGGTTCGTCAGTCTGAATCCGGATTTTGGCATAGCGGAATTCGCCGCTTCCGTGAAAAAATCGGCGCAAAAACAGCTTGAATTGATAAAAATATTGCAGGACGGCGGCGATTATCTTACGAATCTCAACGCGCTCTACGGCGGAACGGTAAATACGCTGATAAAAAAGGGCGCGCTGATAGTGTCGGACAGGCGCGTAAGGCGAACGCCTAACTCCGCTTACGGGAAAACGGGGGGGCGCGCTGTCGAGCTGACCGCCGACCAGAAAAAGTGCGTGGACGAGATTGTAAAAAGCGGGCGCTTTTTGTTGCACGGCGTGACGGGTAGCGGTAAGACGGAGGTTTATATGCGCGTCATAGAGCACGCCGTCAAAAACGGCAGAACCGCCGTTATGCTCGTGCCCGAAATTTCGCTGACGGCGCAGTTTTATAAGCTTTTTAAGGAACGCTTTTTCGACGACGTGGCGATTATACACAGCGGACTTTCAGCGGGCGAGCGGTTCGACGAATGGAGCAGGATTCTGAACGGCGAGGCGCGCGTCGTCATAGGCGCGCGTTCGGCGATTTTTGCGCCGCTGAAAGACCTCGGCGTCATCATAATAGACGAAGAACACGACGGAAGCTACGCGAGCGAGAGCAATCCGCGCTATAACGCGAAAGACGTCGCCGCTTTTCGCGCCGAATACAACGGCGCGGCGTTGGTTTTGGGTAGCGCGACGCCTTCCGTGGACACGTATTTCTCGATGAAAAACGGAGAGTATAAGCTGTTGAGTATGCCAAACCGCGTCAACGACAAGCGTCTCCCGAAAATTGAAATCGTAGATATGTGCCGGGAACTTAGAGAGGGCAACGCGGGGTTGTTTTCGAGACGATTGGAGGACGCCGTCGCTCGCGCTCTAAAAGAAGGTAATCAGGCGATGATTTATCTTAACCGCCGCGGCTATTCCTCTTTCGTTATGTGCCGCGCCTGCGGCTATGTCGCGAAATGCTCGGATTGCGACATATCGCTCACCTACCATATAGACGACGGAGTGCTGAAATGCCATTATTGCGGCAAAAAATTCCATATGATAAGCGAATGTCCAGAGTGCGGAGGCAAAAATTTGCGCTTCGGCAAGACCGGCACGGAAAAGGTCGTAAAGGAAATGGGCGCGCTTTTTCCAAAGGCGAGAATTTTGAGAATGGATAACGACACGACGCGCGAGAAGGACGGACATGAAAAAATTCTCGGCGCGTTCTATAAAAAAGAGGCGGATATTTTGGTGGGAACTCAGATGATCGCGAAGGGGCACGATTTTTCCGACGTTACGCTCGTGGGGATTCTCGACGCCGATATGAGCCTTTATTTTTCCGATTACAGAAGCAGCGAGCGCACCTTTCAACTTATGACGCAGGTCGCGGGACGCGCCGGGCGCGAGAAAAAGAGCGGCGAGGTCGTTTTGCAGACATACGCGCCGCGTCATTACGTGTTCAGGCTTGCGGAAAGATACGACTACGGCGCGTTTTACGAGAAGGAAATCAATAGCCGAGAGGTGACGAAATATCCGCCGTTTACGGTCATCGTGCGCGTGCTCGTGACGGCGGACGAGGACGCCGCCGCGATGAAAGCGGTCAGAAAAATTTATAACGGCATCAAGGAGTTCGCCGAAAAAACGCGGACGGAGACGGGGCGGTGGGATAACGGCGGCGGCGCGTTCGTCTATATCGGCGCGATGCGTTCGCCAGTCTCGAAAATACAGAATAAATACCGTTATCAAATCCTTATGCGAGTGAAAAACGACGGGAACGCCGAAAGGATTATAAACGGCGTATACGGCATAGCCGACGCGGGGCAGGGCAAAGGATTGACGGTGTTTACGGAAATCAATCCGCAGAGCTTGGTTTAGAACGCGCGAAAAAGCTTTAAACGGCTCACTTTTATATATCTCGGAGAAAAATATGGCGTTAAGAAAAATCTTGTTTTTAGACGGCGGCGAGGCGCGGCTGAGGCGCGTAAGCAAGCCCGTCACGGAATATAATATCAGACTGTCCGAGCTTTTGGACGATCTTTACGAAACGCTGAAAAAAGCCGACGGACTGGGGCTTGCCGCGCCGCAGGTCGGCATATTAAAGCGCGCCGCCGTCGTAATCGACGCGGAAACGGGGAAGCGGTACGAGCTTATAAATCCCGTCGTCGTCGCGGCGGACGGCGAGGTCGCGGCGGACGAGGGTTGTCTGAGTATTCCCGGTCTTTACGAAAAAACCAAAAGACCCGAAAGGGTTAAGGTCAGAACCAATCTGCGCGACGGGGGCGTCGCGGAATACGAGGGCGCGGGTATGCTCGCTCGCGCTTTTTGCCACGAGATAGACCATCTCGACGGGGTGCTTTTTATCGACAGGGTGAAGGAGCAAAAAATGTCCGAAACGGCGAAAAATAACGCGCGGAAATAGCGCGATCGTATTAAAATTTAAGGCGCGGCAAGGCGAAAATTGCGTTGAAAATTCGCGGCATAGTAACGCGGAAAATACGTTGAAAATTCATATGGCGCGGAGGCGCGGAAATTGCGTTGAAAAAAATAACGGATCTTTTTCGAAGCCGCGCCGACGGCGCTTTTGCCGCTTGCGTCGCGCCGTGTTTTTCCTAATGTAATCGTTGATAGCATGCGCTCTCAAAAATGACGTGTCGCGCCGAAAGCCGCTTGAAAGCTATTTGCCGTCGGGTTTTAAAAGAGGTTTAATGAAGCGTTGAAAGTTTTTTTGAAAAGGGGCGCGGAGGAAACCTTTTTTTGAAAAAAGGTTTCCTCCGCGTAATTTTCCCGCTATTAAAAAAAGGAAAAACGGCAAAATGAAAATAATTTTTATGGGGACGCCGGATTTTGCGGTTCCGCCGCTTGCGGCTTTGATAGACAACGGCTTCGACATTGCGGCTGTCGTTACTCAGCCCGACAAGCCGAGAGGCAGGGGCGGAAACTCGAGCTTTTCTCCCGTTAAGAGGTTTGCGGCGGAACGCGGCATACGCGTGTTGCAATATGAAAAAATAGGCGCGGAGGGATTGGGCGATTTAAAAGGGTTTGCTCCCGATTTAATGGTTACGGCGGCTTACGGGCAGATTTTGACGCGGGAAATTATAGATATTCCAAAATACGGAATTTTGAACGTGCACGCCTCGCTACTCCCGAAGTACAGGGGCGCGGCGCCAATTCAACAGGCGGTCATAAACGGCGACGCCGAGACGGGCGTTACGATTATGCGGACGGAGCTACAGCTTGACAGAGGCGATATACTCGTTCAGAAACGCCTGCAAATCGCCGAATCGGACACGGCGGGCGATTTGTTTATTAAGCTGGCAGCACTCGGCGCGGAGGCGGTAATCGAGGGCGTGAACGCCTTAAAAAACGGGACGGCGGTGTTTTTGAGGCAGAACGACGCTGATGCGGTTTATTGCAAAACTATCCGAAAAGAGGACGCGCGGATTTCCTTTGAAAAAACGCCCGTTGAAATCGTCAATTTCATCAGGGGTATGAACCCGTTTCCGACGGCGTTTACCAAGCTTGACGGCGAGACGGTAAAGGTGTTTAGAGCGGAGACAATAGGGGACGCGGGCGCGGCGGCGCATATTTGCGGCGATATTATTTCGGCGGACGCGAAAAACGGGCTGATTGTTGCGGCGAAAGGCGGCGCGGTCCGCTTGGCGGAGATACAATTTCCCGGAGGAAAGAGAATGAGCGGCGCGGATTATTTGCGCGGACACGGGATAAAGGCGGCGAGGATATGAGAGAACGGCGGCGCGGGCGGAGACGCGGATTCTGCGATATTAAGTCCGATTTATAATTTTTTATAAATTTTGCCGAATTTATAAACGCGCGGATATAAAAAATCCGCCGTCAAAATCCGCGGACTTAATTCGGGCATACGGAAATTATGCATGCGCGAAAATATTGCGGTATAATAGAATAGCGGTATAATGGGATATTGAAAATGAAAAAAAGTCTGCTCGAATTTGACGATACGGAAATGAAAGCTCTTATGCTGTCTATGGGGCAGCCCGCCTTTCGTGCTAAGCAGATAAGCGAGGGGCTGTTTTCGGGCAGAAAGTTGGGCGAAATGAGCAATATTCCCGCCGATTTGAAAGCGCGTCTTGCGGACGGGTATACCGATATTCCGATAGAAATCGAGAAAAAATTTTTTTCGTGCGACGGGACGGTGAAGTATCTGTTCCGCTTGTGGGACGGCGAACTTATCGAAAGCGTGCTGATGACATATAAATACGGCAAGACGCTGTGTATTTCCACTCAAATAGGCTGCCGTATGCGGTGCGCGTTCTGCGCGTCGGGACTTGACGGACTGAAAAGAAATTTGACGGCGGCGGAAATGCTCGCGCAAATAATCGCCGTCAACCGCGACGGCGGCGGCGCGGAGACTGTCGAAATACGGCGCGGATATTCTTTTGAAAACGAAAATAAAAGTACGAGAAATTCTTGCGGAAATCCTAAGTATAAAGACTCGGAAAACGTCGGCGGATACGCCTTTGAAAATATAGAAAAAGACACGGAAAAATTAAATACGAGGTGTAAAAGCGCGGAAAACGTCGGCGGAAAAGTGAACGGAAACGCGGGGAACAATACCGTTTCCGCGAAGGAAAACGCGTACGAAAGTTCCGTAAAATATTCGCGGGTTGTAACGAACGTCGTGCTGATGGGAAGCGGCGAGCCTTTGGATAATTACGACAACGTGTGCAAGTTTTTGAAGCTGGCGTCCGCGCCTTACGCGCTCAATATCGGCGGGCGGAATATATCGCTCTCGACGGCGGGCTTGGCGGATAAAATCAGGACGATTGCAGACTGCGGGTTTCAATTCAATCTGACCGTTTCGTTGCACGCGCCTAACGACGAGATAAGAAGCGCGATTATGCCCGTCAATAAAAAATACAATATCGCCGAGGTGCTTTCCGCCGCCCGCCGTTATTTCGAAAGGACGGGCAGACGGCTTATATTCGAATATTCCCTGATTAAGGGCGTGAACGACGGCCGCGAGAATGCGGCGGAGCTTGTGCGCCTTTTAAAGGGTACGCCCTGCCACGTCAATCTGATAAAGCTGAATAGGGTCGAGAAAACGAGATTGAAAGGTTGCGGTAATACCGAGGCGAAAGAGTTTTTAAGCGTTCTGACGGACGGCGGAATTTCGGCGACGCCGCGCCGCATAATGGGCGCGGATATAGAAGGCGCGTGCGGGCAGCTGAAAAGACGGTACGGCGGTATCTCTTAAGATTTATGCGCGGGCGAGGGGGGCTTTGTTTGTAAAAGGTTTTCCAGCACGTATAAACGTATAAACGAATTCTCCGCGTATTCTAAAAACGGCGGGAACGGTAAAAAATGATCGGAAGAGTAAACAAGGGTATCGCCGGAAAATTTACGGTTTTCCGCCGCGAAAATAACGTCTCGTATCTTTGCGCCGCGAAAGGAAGATTGAAAGCCGACGGCGAAATTTATATAGGCGATATCGTCGAGTTCGACGAAAAGGAGCGCGTCGTCGAGCGCGTCTTTAAAAGGAAAAATTTCCTCGTAAGACCGCGCGTGTCCAATATAGACATAGCCGTGATAACGCTCGCGCCCGTTCCGGAACCGGATTTTTTCCTCGCCGACAGGATAATCGTAAACGCGCTGGCGACGGATATAGAGCCGGTGATATGCGTAAACAAAACGGATTGCGACGGCGGCGGCCGCCTCGCGAAACGCGTCGAGCTTAATTACGGCGAGGCGGCGCGGATTGTGCGCGTATCGGCGGCGGAAGGCGGCGTGAACGCGCTCCTGGAAATTATAAAGGGCAAAACGGTTTGCCTTGCGGGGCAGTCGGCGGTCGGAAAAACCTCGATAGTAAACGCGGTTCTGAAAGAGAACGCGGGCAGGGTCGGCGGGCTTAGCGAAAAACTGGGACGCGGCAGGCATACGACGCGGCATAACGAGATATTCGCTACCGCCGACGCGCTGATAATAGATACGGCGGGCTTTTCCGAGCTGAATATTCCGCTGATGCATCCGTCGGAATTGCCGGGGTACTACGCCGATTTTGCGGAATACGCGGAAAAATGCAGGTATAAGGGTTGCGCGCATATCTGCGAGGACGAATGCGCGGTCGTATCCGCCGTCGAAAACGGGATTATATGCCGCGAGAGATATTCGCGCTACAAGGAGCTTTACGGTCAATTGAATGAAAGCTGGAAAAAAAGATACGGCTGAGTTTTTTCGGCGGCGGAATACTTTGCGTTTCGCAATACCGCGCGTATGGGAGACGGGATTTTAGAGAAAGTCGTTTACGGGATACTCGGAGCGTAAAACAACGAAAATCGGGCGTATTTTTCGCGTTATAATACTCTTTTTTTTGCAATGCTTCTCTTGCGGAATTATATTTCATAACGGCTATAAAATTTTTTTGACAAATGCGAGGATCGCGAAACGGGTTCGATATAAAAAACGGAGGGTGAGGAAAACATGAACTTAAAAATAGCTCCGTCGATATTGTCGGCGGATTTTGCGAGGATAGGCGAGGAGGTCGAGTCCTTGGAGCGTTGCGGCGCGGATATCGTGCACTGCGACGTTATGGACGGCGTATTCGTGCCGAATATCACCTTCGGAATGCCGGTTGTAAAAGCCGTGAGAAAACACACCGCTCTGCCTCTCGACGTTCATCTTATGATTATTTCGCCCGAAAAATATATCGGCGCGTTTATCGATTCGGGCGCGGATTTCATATCATTTCATACCGCCGCGACCGAAAAAACCGGTGAAATTATCGACGCAATCAAGGAGCGCGGCGTGAAGGCGGGGATAGCCTTAAATCCCGATATTCCGTTGTCGAGCGTCGAAAAATACATAGAAAAACTCGATATGCTACTGATTATGAGCGTGTACGCCGGGTTCGGAGGGCAGAAATTTATACCCGATTGCCTGAATAAGGTCAAAGAAGCCGTAAAATTAAAGGAACGCCTCAATAAAGACCTTATAATAGAGATAGACGGCGGCGTCAATTTGCAAAATATCGCGGAAATCGAGGCGGCGGGCGTCAATATCGCCGTTGTCGGAAGCTGCGTGTTCGGCGCGGCGGACAGAGGCGAATGTATTGCGAAACTGAAAGACGGCGGACAGAGGCGGATATTTTGATTTGAAAAGAACATAAATGTATGAAAAAGCATGGGAAAGCGGAATTAATACCGTAAAAGTGATAAAAACGCCCGAAAAGAGAAGCGCGTTAACGAATAGAAAAAGATAAAATACAAATACGGATATATACAGCGTTAAAGTTTTTTGGAAAGGGGTGCGGGGAAAAAGTCTTTTGTTCACAAAAGGTTTCCCTCGTGTAAATTCAAAAAAAGGAGAGGTAATATGAAAAAAAACGCCGCCGCCGTGATTCTGAACGGGCTTTACGCGCCGGAAAAAATCGCCGCCGCTTATATCGCCGCCGCCGACGGGGGGTATAATCTTTTGAGGGAGCGCGGAATCGTTCCCGATATTATAATAGGCGACAACGATTCTCTGCGGAATCCGTCCGACGTTCCGCCGGGCGTTAAGAGGCTGAACTTTCCGTCCGATAAGGATATGACGGACGGCGAACTGGCGCTGAGACACGTCGCGGGGGCGGGCTTCAAAAACATCCGCATATACGGCGCGCTCGGCGGACGCGCCGACCATGCCGAATCGAATTTGGCTCTCCTCTGCCTTGCGGAACGCTTGGGAGCGCGCGCCGCGATAGAGGACGGGAATACCGAAATTCATTATCTCGGCGGACGGTTCAAGACCTTTTCCGCGCATATTCCGAGAAATATTTCGGTATCAGTAGTACCTTTTTATTCATTCGCGCATATAATAAGTACAAAAGGGCTGAAATATCCCGTACGCGATACGCGTCTTTTTAAATATTCCTCTCTCGGTATGTCGAATCGTTCCGTCGACGAGAACGTCGAGGTGAATATCTCGAAGGGCTGCGCCCTTATTTTTATTAATTTTTAGGGAGAATATACGGTTATGCGCATTATTTGTATTAAACCGCCAAGGTTTATTAAATCCTTTCTTAAGCTTTTTTTTAAGCGGAAAACATAATATTATTTTTTAGAAAAGTTTGCGCGGGGGTCTTTTGTAAACTTATCGGATGCGGCGGTAAAAAATTCGCGGCGGCGAGGACGCGTCTTTATTCACGGATATTTCGACAAGAAGCTTGCCGCAGTCTGAGCCGCGTCCGCGTTTTTTTATATACGTAACGGCGGCGTAAAAAGGTATAAACGATAATACGGACGGCGGTATAAATAACGCGGAAAACGCCGAAACGAAGAAACGCAAAACCGTAAAGATAGAAACGGTTACGGCGTGTTTTTTTGTAGCGAAAATCCGCCGTCTTTCCGCAAAACGCCCGTTTGCCGCCGCTGTCTTAGGAACTTTTCCCGCATACTTTTTCAAAAATTGTAGCGTTTTTGCGGTTTTATTCAAACAAAATACTGCGGCTACGCCTTTTGCAAAAGTCGCGCTTTAAATAAAGTGAAAATCCGCGCGCATAAGTCGAAGCGAACGTCTTTACGCATTTTTCGCGGCTTTAATCGTTCTTTTTTTTGTTAGCGGTCCCGCTGAAAATTTTCGAAAAACATCGTGAAAGCCGCAAAAATCCCGTCCGTAAATACGCGTTACTATTTTACGCGTACGGTTTTTAAGTTTTTTCGCCTTTTGCCGTTTATTTTACGGGCGGCTTGCGCGTCTTTGCCGTTTTTCTTGGATCACCGAAACGTCATATACCGCCGAAACGTTAGGCAAAATCCAAGCGTCTTCAAGGCTTGACAGGTTTATAAAATCATTCGAGGATTCCAAATCTAATACCCAATGTGCAATAGGACACAAATCTCCGCAAGCCTAAAAAACAGGTTTCGCGGAGGATTTTTTTACCCTGCGCGTAAATAGTCCTTGACAACACAGTCTAAAGTTTTTTCAGGAAATGACGCGCCGCGGAAACCTTTTGTTCGCGACAAAGGTTTCCGCGGCGTAAATCTTACAGAATCTTAATAAGCTTTTCCGAAAATAATTAAAAATAATTCAAAAAAAACCCTTTTCAGAAAAAAATCTTTTTTGACTTTTGACATAAGTCTTGCTATCATTAATATACTTTTTGTTTCTATCGGAGGTATATAATGAAAAAATCAAAAGCGGCGTTGTTTATTTGCGCTTTTCTGTTTGCCGTATGCGGCAATACCGCAAGCGTATACGGCGCGGCATACGGAATAAGCGAAAGCATATACGGCATTTCCGGAAACGCGTACGGAGTTCCCGAAAACGCATATGCCGCGGCGGAAAACGCGAACGGTGCGGCATACGGCGTTGCCGAAAACGCGAACGGCGAGGCTTCGGCTTCGGATATAAATACCGATTGGTACGATCCCGCCGCCGCCGTATATTACATAGACGGAATCGCGGCTCTTAAAGGGCTTGCCGCCCTTGTGAACGGAGGGACGGATTTTTGCGGCAAGACAGCCGTATTGACGGAGGACATAGAAGAAACCGTAGATTTTACAATCGGCGCGGCGGGCAGACCGTTTTCGGGCGCGTTCGACGGCGGCGAAAACCGCGCGCGGATCGCCGCGCCCCTGTTTTTCGAGCTACGGGACGCGGAGGTCAAAAACCTGTTTTTGAGCGCGCAAATCGTGGACGGCAAAAATGAAAACCGCGGAATGCTCGCCAATTCGGTTTACGGCTCCGTAATACGGGATACCGCCGTCGATATGCGCTACGTCAACGACGGCAATACGGGCAATTTCGGGGGCATAACCGCCCTCGCCGTCAATTCGACGATAGAGAATTGCGCCGTGACTGGAGCCGTCAAAAAGGAGGACGGCGCGGTCGGCGGAATTGCCGCCGCCGCCGAGAACAGCTCGGTTTTGAACTGTTATAACGGCGCGTCGATAGAGGTATCGTATCTGCGCGGATACGCGATAGGCGGCGTCGTCGGAAAAGCGTCCGGAGGCGTAATTTCTTCGTGCACGAACTACGCGGAGATACGGCTCGCGCCGTTTTTTGGCGGCGGCGCGGATGCGGACGGCGCGGCGGGGGCGATCGCGGGCATTATAGAGGACGGCGTTTTATTTGAAAAAAACCGGCATATAAAGGGGCTTGCCGCCGTCGGCGCGGGCGGGGACTTAGCCGGCGCGGAAGCGCACGACGCGGAAACGATGAAAAGCGCGGCGTTTTTGGATCTCTTAAACGCCGAAAAGGAGCTTTTTCGCTCCGACATAGAGCTCGACGGCTATACGCTGAACGGCGGCTTTCCGATTTTTAAATTCCAAACGCCGAGGCCTGTAATCGTTTTTCAAAAATACCGGAACGGAAGCGTAAAGGCGAACGGCGAGACCGTAGTGAAAAATTTCAAGACCGCCTTCGGCGCGCGAACCGAATTCCGCGTGGAAGCGGATAGATACTATAAAATCTCCGCCGTAGAGTGGGGCGGCGAGAGCATAGCGTTGGAGAATATATACGCCTTTACCTTTGTAACCGGCGAAATATACGAAAGAACCGTTCTCGCCGTGAGGTTCGAAAGGGAAATGCGGACGGCTGAGCTCGGCGGCGTTTTCGCGTCAAAGGTCTACGACGGCACGACGGCGGCGGGAATAGCCGACATTACGCTCGGCGAAAGGGGATTATACGTGATAAATCCGTATTTCGAAAACGACGACATATATGTCGCGAACGGTTTCGGCGGCGGCGACCCGATAAAGGCGGTTTTCGCGTCGCCCTACGCGGACGCGCCGGGTCAGCGACTAATATTGAGGAATGTGAAGTTCGGCGGGAACGCCGCCGAATATTACGCGCTACCCGACGAATTCCGGATATTCGGCGCGGAGATAAAAAAGGCACCGCTGTCGCTAAGCTACGGCGGCTTTAACGAAAACGGAATTTTCACGCCCGGAACGGCGTCGTCCGTATACGGCGAGGAAATCACGGAGGACAAGTATTTCGGCTTTTCGGTAAGCGACGCGGGGCTTATGCTCTCGGGGAATTTATACGTGGAAATCGCACTTCCAGACGGCTCGTTCCGACCGCTTGAAAGGGGCGAAGTACTTCCCGCAGGCTTATACACCCTGCGCCCGAACGGATTGCAAGCCTTAAACTACGACATAACCTTTGAGGAATGCGCGCTGACCGTCGAAAAGAGGCGGCTTACGGCGGACTTCGGCTATGCGGAGACCGAGTACGGCGCTCCGCCCGTCTTTCAATTCGTTTTTTCAAACTTCGCGGCGGGCGAGGACGAGAGCGTATTGCTGTCGCCGCCCGTGTTGGGAGAAAGAATTCTGCTCGCGGGCACGCACAGATTGTGTCTGACGGGAGGATATGCCGATAATTACGAGATAGTCAATTTAGAGGGTGAAATTAAGGTCAATAAAAAAGCGGCGAACGTGACGATAGACGGCGGGCAATTCAAGATTTACGGCGACGGCGAGCCGGTTCTGACCGGGCAATCGCCCGATTTTTGCTACGGCGACGCGGTTTTCTTCGGCAGGCTACCGGGCGAGAACGCGGCGCGGTATGCATACGCGGGCTATGCGATAATCGGCGCGGACGGCGGCGACGTAACCGAATGCTACGAAACGAGCGTATTAAATCCCGACGAGAAATTCGAGATAAGACGGCGGGAGCTGACCGTTACGGCCGAAGATATTACCGTCGTATACGGCGCTGTGCCGTCCTATAAATTTTCCTATTTCAACCTCGCGCCGGGCGACACGGGGAGCGTTATATCCGCGCTGAAAGCGCGCGTATACGGAGAAAACGACGCGCGGAATCCCGTCGATGGAATTCTGAGCGCGGGAAATTACGCGATTATGCCCTACGGCGGCGTCAACGACAACTATATCATATCCTACGGCGGCGGCAGGCTGACCGTCGAAAAAGCCGCGCTACAATTCGCCGTAAAAAATACGCGCATAATATACGGCGGGGAAATATCGTGCGAATACGCCGTGTCGGGCTTTAAATACAATCAAAACGAAAGCGTAATAGACTTTAGCGGTATGAGATTCATAGTTTTGGACGTAACGGACGGCGGCAGACCCGATGCGGGCGAGTACGGGTTTTACGCGGACGGACTTAACGCGGAAAATTACCGTTTCATATACGGGACGGGAATTTTGACCGTTGAAAAGGCGCCGCTTACCGTCCGCATAAAAAATCCGGTCGAAACCGAGTACGGGAGCGCGCCCGAGTTCGAATACGGATTCGAGGGCTTCGCCGAGGGAGACGGAATTGAAGGACAGCTCGAGGAATTAAGGGCGGATTACGCGTCGACGGCGGCGTTTCAAACCGCCGTGCCGTACGCGAAAGCGCGGAATTACAGCCTGACATTCATAGGGAACACCCTGAAAATAAACCCTAAACCGATTACAATCACGGGCGTTTCCGTCGCCGACAAGCTATGCGACGGGAGCGCGGACGCGGAAATAATCGGCGCGCCGACGCTTACGGAAACGGTCTACGGCGACGTGCTACGCCTTGCGGGGACGCTTAAAGCGAAGTTTATTTCGACGGTAGCGGGGGTAAACGTGCCCGTAGAGCTTAGCGGCGTTCGTATCGAGGGAGATAACGCCGCTATGTACTCGTTTACATTGCCGCGTCTTTACGGCAATATCTCGGTTGACGCGCTTGAAGCGAACGGCGTAAAGGTCAAAACGGACGGACTTATCGCCGCGAACGGCGCGCTGATCGTCAATGTGATAGGCGATCTTTCCGGTGTAAAAAATAAAATCAAAAAGAGCTTGGGCAATAAACGGGTGTATTACGCGGCGGATATTTTCATAACGGCTGACGGCGGTAATTCAAATGTCGGGAAGTATTACATATATATACCGATAACCGACGGGTTTAACGTGAAAAATTTGAAGGCGGCGGCGGACGGAGGCGACGGCGTATTCAAAGAGGTCGAAACCTATATAGAGAACGGCTTTATCGTTGTCGAGAGCGAATATTTGGGGCGTGTCGCACTGATAAAGGACGACAATACGTTCGCGTTTTTGGCGCTTGCCGCGCTATTGATCGCGGCTTGCTCGGTCATAGTCTTTTTGCGGTTCGGCGGACGTAAGGGCGCGGTTTGCAAAGCGGGCGCAGGGTCGGATTCCGGTGCGAAAAAGGTAAATATAATCGGCGAATTAAAAGCATATTTTGCGGAAGCGAAAAGCGGACGCGAAACGGCTGCGGGGAATAATACGGACGCGAAAGGCGGACGCGTAATCGGCACGGGTATAGTAAACGAATACGGAATCGGCGCGGATACGGAAAGAGGGCGTGAAATTATCGCGGACGGATTAAAAAATTCGGAGGGTATAGGCGACGCGGAATACGAGGAGGCGATAAGAGAGGCGGTCGAGGACGGAGCGACGCGGGTGGCGGATATTTCCGCGCGGAATCCGGAGCGGACGGGAGATATTGCCGAGCCCGGTTTTGCGCGAACGGATAAAAATCTTTTTGAACCGAATCCGGAACGAAGAGAAGATATTTTCGATGAAAATTCTGAGGAAAACGAAGATATTTTCGAGGAGAGCGATCGGGAAAACGACGATATAGATTCCTAGTAAAAACGCCGAAAAACGCGCTAAAATTTTGAAATAATAAATTCCCGTAATATTCCCGTCGCCGCAAGAATATAATTTGGGCGACGGGAGTATTTTTATGAATAGAATTAAAATCGACAAGGGATTTGTTATCGACGTTTTGCGCTCCGCGCTGATTGCGCTGATAGTTTCGATAATTTTAATAATCGCTTTCGCGTTCGTTTTGAACGCGCTTGATTTGAGCGGCGCGGTAATCGACGCGGTGAACGGCGCCGTCAAGCTGATAAGCATACTTGCGGGCGCGTTTTTCGGCGTAAAAAACCTTGATAAAGGCGTCTTAAAGGGCGTTTTTATCGGGCTGATTTTTCTGTTGCTCAGCGTTCTGCTTATGAAAGTCTTTAACGCCGAACTCAAAGCGCCGCCGTTCACCGCGCTCAACGTATGCCTCTCCGTGCTATTCGGAGCCGTTTCAGGCATTTTCGCCGTGAATTTCAAGAAAAGATAGAGGTATACCGGAGGGTACTTTTCTCTTTTTTCAGAGATTATACGCGGGATGTCTTTTTTGAGAAATTGGGATTTGCGCGGGAGGCAAAGCGGTCCGCGTCATTGTTATTCAGAAAAAACGGCGTTTTTAATTAAATAGGTCGCCGCGTTTAAAAGTGCGAATATATTTCACAAAGAACATAGTTGCGGCGTTAGGCTTGTACGGAACCGTATAAGATATTAAAATTTGTGGGAAAGGGACGCGGAAAAAGCCTTTTGTAAACAAAAGGCTTTTTTCGCGTAAATATCAATTTTTTTAAAAAATCCCCCCTCCGTATAATCTTTTTAGAGATAAAAAAATAGAGAATTGTGCGGTTTAGGGATAAAATCGCGGCTTTTTCTTAGACTAAGAATAATAAACCTGCCGCGCTGACGGCGTTTTTCAGGCTTATTTACGTCGTTTTATTCTAACGTAACGCTACCGCGCGTAATTGAAAGGCATCGTAAAAACGGAAAAATATTCTGAAAAACCGCCCGTTACCGTTTACGCGAACGCACCCTAAGACGACGAACCGGCGGGTTTGGGTATCATAATCTAAGAAATCATCGCGTTATCGTCCGCCGCGGCGCATTATAATCTAAGCGGTGGACGGCAAACGTATTTAAACGGTTTCAATCTGGAATTTCAAACTGCAAGCAATCGGGAGAAAATCGTATGAAGAAAAAAAATTTTGGCGTAATACTGCTGGCGCTTTTTGCTGCGGCGGCTCTTATCGTGTCGGTAAACGGCGGGACGGAGCGCTTGAAGATTTCGGCGGCGGATTTATTAGGAAACGCGGAGAGCGAAACCGCGTTTAACTTGGAAAAGACGGAGAATAAAGGGGCGGTGCGTTTGAGCGTTATAAGCGATAAGACTTCGTTGTATTCCGGCGATACGGGAGATAAAGAAAGCTCGCCTTTGTTCGGCGGGCGCGCCTTCGCGGCGGTTCCAAAATTCGCGCGAGAGAGACCGTTCGATATCAAGAAAATTTCAGGCGGCATAAAAAAATTTATCGGCGGCTTCAAGGAGCGCGGTCGCGGCTCCGCCGGCTCGAAGAACGAGATAAGCTATGAGGACGTATATATCGGCGGCTTGCCTATAGGCATTTCTCTGAATACGGACGGGCTGATCATAACGGGCAAAAACGACGTAATAACCAAAACGGGCGTGGTCTCGCCCGCCGCGAGGTCGAACATTATGAGCGGCGATATTCTAATGTTTATAAACGACGCCAGAATCTCAAAGCCCGACGACATATCCGCCGCGCTGAAAAAGAACAAGGGCGAGGAGGTCGTGCTGAAGCTACGACGCGGAAAAATCGAATTTTCCGAAAGGGTTGCGCCGGCGGAGGATTCGCTGACGGGAGCGCGGCGGCTCGGCTTAATAGTCAAAACCGACCTTATGGGGATAGGCACGTTAACGTTTGTCAAAAACGATATGCGCTACGGCGCGCTGGGACATCAAATTACGGACGCGGAAACGGGCTTAAAAGACCTAAACGACGGCGATATTTACGAATGCACGATAATAGGCATAATCAAGGGCGAACGCAACAGAGCGGGCGAGCTGAGAGGGCTTATCGACAAGAACGGCGGAAGTCTCGGAACCATAGACAAAAACAATCATTTCGGTATTTTCGGCACGGCGGCGAACCGATTGACCGAAAATCTTGAAAAAATTTCCGTGGGCAGTAAGTACGCCGTCAAGCCCGGCAGAGCGTACATTAGAACGACAGTCGCGGGAGAAACGTCGCAGTTATATGAAATCGAAATAATTAAGACTAATTTTCAGGGGGATAAAAGCGAAAAAGGTATGATAATCAGAGTCACGGATGAAAATCTTCTGAAGATTACGGGCGGGATTTTACAGGGGATGAGCGGCAGTCCGATTATTCAGGACGGGAAACTCGTGGGCGCGGTCACGCACGTCTTTATCAACGACCCGTCGAAAGGCTACGGTATGTATATCGATTGGATGCTAAACGAATAAACGGGCGCGCATAATAATACCGTTATAAAAAAGCGTCCGAAATCTATCGGGCGGCACGTTTTGAAGAAAGTCCTTTAAAGTTTTTCGGGAAAGAGCGCCGATTAGACCTTTTTTTTGAAAAAAGTTCTACCGGCGAACCCCCTTAACGCCGTAATTATGGAATTATTAAAACGCACAACATTCCGTGCAAGAGGAAACCGAAATCTATATGAGGGGCACGTTTAAAGAAAGTCCGTTAAAGTTTTTTTGAAAAGGTTTCCCCCGCGTAATCCTCTTTCTTAAAAAAACATATTTTATACCGTCGTAATTTCAAATACGTATCCTGCGGCGGCGGGCAGGTTGACCGCGACGCGGGCGCCGGAATCAAAATCCTCCCCCGTATTGAGATTTTTGACTTTAAACGCCGCTCCGA
This sequence comes from Clostridiales bacterium, assembly GCA_031275485.1. GTDB lineage: Bacteria > Bacillota > Clostridia > Christensenellales > JAISNN01 > JAISNN01. Next base: position 26,349 of record JAISOS010000081.1, read on the forward strand.
CGTATCCGAGCGCGGCGACGTCGAAAGAAAGCCGCCGCGTTCTCAGCGTGTCGAAGTTGAACAGCGCGACATATAGCGCTCCGCCGTCCGAAAGATAGAACGTGTTTGAATGTTCGCCCGCATACAGCGGTCTGAACGTTTTCTTTTTTGCGGCGACGGCTAAAAGATCCGTATTTCCGAGTATTTCGACGGCGCGCGTTTTCGCTTCGTCATAGGCGAGATTGTCGCTCCAAAGGATCAGACCCCCGCCGATAATTCTCGATACGGCGGCGGCGTCCGCCTCGGCGAGCGTCGCGAACGTGTTTCCGTCCGTGCCTATGCTCGTATAGAGCACAAGATGGTCCGGGTCGGAAACGGAGATTATTCTGCCGTTCATCCACCACGCATAGGTCAGAGAATTAACGAGATAGGCGGTATTGCCGCTTTTCTCGAATACGTCGCAGGAAATGCGGCGCGAATGGAGATACCGCCCGGAAAAAATCGGCGAAATCGCGGCGTTAATAAAGAACGGTTCGCGGTTATGCGTTTCGACATATTCGTATATGAATTCCTTGATATGCTTCATGCCGTAGTTAAAGGCGGCAAGTCCTGTGGGGCCGACAGTCTCGTCGTAGCGCGTACCCTCCATAGCTCCGTCGTTTATGAAGTCGATTTTCAGGTATTCGTAGCCCAAATCCAAAATCATTTCGAGGAATTGGTCGATCAGTTTAAGCGCGGCGGGATGCGTCGCGTCCACGGCGTAGCCGCCGTATTTTATAGGTTCGCCGTTTTTATCCTTTACGATTATGTCGCGTAAAGTATACGGCTTGCCGTTTTCGTCAAATATATAGCTTCCGTTGCGGTCGGTGAGCGACTCGTCGAGGCTTTCGGAGCCCTGCCAGCGAGAGAACGGCGTCCAATAGGCTCCCGCCTTTTGACCGTTGGCGTTCGCGTGCTCGACGAAAGCCTTTTTCTCCTTCGCCGAGAGGAGATTCTCGAAACCGCTGTCGCAATTGATATACACGGCGGAATCTCCGCCGAGAGAAGGAAGATTTTCTTTTATGAAGTCGCTCGTTTCAATCAGCGTTTCATAGCTCACGTCAAAGCCCAGCGCCGCCCATGAATTATAACCGACGGGAGTCGCTCCCGTCCATTCTAGAGGCGGTTCGGCGACGGCGGCGGCGTCGCCGAATTGTTCCAAACCGTCGCGGTAGTCCTTATAGTAGCCGTAGAACATACGCGGGGATTCCAAAGACGCCCCGCGTATGTAGCCGTGCTCCGTTGAGCGCGAGGTGCGGTTGCGGTTGTTGTAGTCTCTGGACTCGTAGCTCACCTTGCCGAAATGCATATAAAGCTCGTCAAGCCTGCCGGTTTTGAATAAATCCGACGAGCTTTTGGTGAACAGGGCGTTTTTGAACACCGAATTATCTATCGCGCCGATTACGAGAGCCTCGCGCTCCGACTCGCTGAATATCATAGACGCGCCGTAGCCGTAAACTACGCCGTCGTTGTCTCCGTTTCCCAAGACGCGCGGCGTGAACTCCTCGTATTCGTTGTTGTCGTAGGGCGTTTCGAGGATAGATAGCTTTTTCATATTGCCGAGCACGGTTTTCGCGCCGCCGTATTTTTCGGAAAGGATTTGCCGCATATCGTTACTCGCGATTTCAGTAGAAGAATTCATAACGATTTGATTTATCAGATATTCCGCACCGTCGTAGAGATAAAACCTCTGTTCCATTTCGAGGGAGGCAAACGCGTTTTTGACGGTGAGGAGGACGCCCGAGCCGAAACCGTCGGTTATATCGGCGACGCCGTAGGCGCGGCTTTCGGCGTCGAAACTCGTATAGACGGTTTTTTCGCCGCCTTCGCCTATCACCGCGTAGGAATACGCGTCCGCAGTTAGAATTTTTCCGCCGTAAGATATGTCGTACCGCCCGCCGGTCATATCGACGCCGATTGAAACGTAGCCGTTTTCAAGCGTCAGATATTGACCATCCGCGTCTGAAAATCTCGCTTCGGCGGGCTCGCCGCCGATATTCATAGGTCTGTATACGCTGAGCAACAAAAATAAATTGTACCCCGCGAATAACAAAATAGCGGAGGCAACGATGATTGTCACGATAATTATAAGTTTTTTCGACATAAGGCGCACCGTTTTTCCTTGTAGTTTTGAATTATCGCATACCGACAATGCGTTAATTTTAAATTTTTAAATCGCAATGCGTTGATTTTTGGGATTACAACGCCTCGTCGGCGTATTTTTTGAATTGCAATATATTAATTATATACCAAAACGGAAGCTATTGTCAATGTATTAAATTAAAAAAGAGCGCTTAATAGCGTTGTCATAAAGTTCGCTTTTACTAAATATATAATCGTCATATACAATCTCCAAAAAGTAGTACTAAAATGGGGGTTGTGCAGACATAAGGTAGTAAACGAAAAAAGGCAAAGGTTTCGCAGACATAAAATGTACGGGATTAAGCGCCAAAAAACGGCTCAAAATGTATATATTTAGGATTAAATAAGAAAAATCGCCTTTCAAGGCGATTTCCTTGCATTCTTAATAGATTTTGAAAGTTTAATGAGGAGACTTGAACTACTTATTGCAAACGCTACCTCGAAGATCCATAAAACTTGAAAAACATGGGAGTAAATGGAATGTTTTGGGTTTTGAGGCGAACCGGGCGGCAAAAATACTGATTGCTAATCCGAATTGCTTACACAGTATACGGGCTTGACGACCGCGTCGCAAAACGGTTTGAGGAAAAACTAAACGATAGGCTTTATGAGTAGACAAATTGCGCAAAAAGACTTATAATAAATACGTTTTCCGCATTAAAAAAGAGGACGTTATAACATGAAGAAAAAATTATTAATTATTATACCCTCTGCAATTTTGCTGGTTTTTGCGATAATTTTTACTACATTCGTTATTTACTACCGGGTAGAAACATTTTCCGTCGATTTTGCGGAAACGGAATATAGCCTGGATGAAAACGGATATCTTACCGATATTCCATATGAAGATTATTTTCATGGAATGGAAACGCCTGCGGGAGTCGATATAAGGACTTTTGGGGCGGCTCCTACTAAAAGCGCGGCGGAAAATACAACCGCCATTCAAAACGCTATAAACGCGCTTGACGGGGGCGAAACGCTTATAGTGGCGGGAGGACGTTATTCCATCGGAACGATTAACCTCAAAAGTAATATGACGCTTTTTATCGAAAGAGACTCGGCTCTCGTTTCCTGTACAAACGATGAAAAGCGCCTGTTAAACGATGCGTTGATTAAATCGGCCGGGGCAACAAACATTAAAATTACGGGCGAAGGCATAATCGACGGAAATACGGACAGTTTTTTTGACAAGGCGAAAGCGGACGAATGGCTTATGCCGCTTAAAAATTTCAACCTTAGAAATTTAGTTTTAGAGCAGCGCAAACGAATTCGCTTTCCCAAAAAGAATAGCGGCAGAGTTCATCTTGTGAAGCTGTTTAATTGCCAAAACGTCGAAGTAGACGGAATTGAACTAAAAGACAGCGGGCAATTTACTTTGTATATTATGAACTCGAAGAGTGCCCATATTGAAAACGTAATAATCAACGATAGAGTCGGTACGGCAAATGCGGACGGCATTGATATCGACGGTACAAGCGATGTTGTTATAAGGAATTGCTTTGTGGTTGCGGCGGACGATGCTGTTTGTATGAAAGCGGAACTTAACAAAGTCGATAACGTACTTATCGAGGATTGCAAGGTCATGTCGCTTGCAAACTCTTTTAAAATCGGAACAGCGACAAACTTTGACGTTACTAACATTACGGTAAGAAACTGCTACTTTTTTGTCGCGGGCACGATAGGCGGTTATGCGGGTATATCTATACAATCCGCAGACGGGGCGACAGTTGAAAATATTTTGGTGGAAAATATAGAAATGCAGAATGTAAATTCCGCTTTTCTTATTTGGTTAGGGTCAAGGAGTGCTAAGACGCAAGGCGTCGGTTCCGTTAAAAATATTACCCTAAGAAACATCTGTGCAAATAATATTAACCTGCCTTCCGCAATTACCGGATGTAAATATAAAGGGGCGGAATATAAGCCGACAGACATTGAAATTATAGATTGTTACTTTATATACAGAGACAGCGGCGAAAGGCTAATTGGCAGAAATATCGATGTACAATCGGGATTAGGAGGCTACCCCGAAATAACCCGCGTGTCGCATATGTACGTTGGAAATCACAGTTTAAGTATTTATTTTGATTTGCCCGTTTACGGTCTGTTTGCCAGATACGGCGGAAACTTAAAAATCGAGAATTTTACCGTCATCCCGCGCGCGAATACCAAACTTCAAATGAGCAACATCAACATATACTCACCGCAATCGCGTGGCGGTTCGCGGGAATGAGTCCGAGCTAGCAAAAGTTAATGTTCTTTTTGCTTATGCTGATTATTATTTTGCCGAAAAAGAAAATTTTGTTTGCGCAGAAAAGCGTGACAAAATACGCCTGCTGTTGTCGGCGGGAAGCTCGCTTTGACGGTTGAATCAGTTAGACGGCGTCCGAGTAAGGGGTGTTCTTGGTGAGTGCGGCAAAGATCATGCGGGTGATTTTTGTTTAATGCCATGGCCCGTCGCGGTGTAACGGGTTTACTTTCGGCTCGTTTTTTATCGACATAATCGCGAATTACGGCGTTATGCAAAAAGCAAGAGTTTACGGCGGGATATAGAGCGTTTCGGAGGTATCGCGTCCCCGGTTTAAACGTTGGTGTTCTGGTGGCGGTGAATTTACCGGACTGATAGGCAGAGGATTGCCTACAAAGGCTAGTAATTTTGCCGGTGTGGCAAAAACGTGAATGTCGCCTATTTCCGCTAAGATTGCCGCGTCTAACGCTATGCCAATTCCGGGTATAGTGGTAATCGGCGAGTTAAAGTCTTTCATGATAGCGGTGATTTCATATTCAAGTTTACCGCGTTGTTTTCAAGAAGAGAATGCATTTTCGCTTCCGCGCCGTCCGTCTTTACCTTATGTTTTTAACGGCTTCGCGCTAACCGGTTTTACCGGTCAAGTTTTTTAGAAGCGCAAGAGAATAAATTTATAAAAAAATTATAAACCGCCCGAAAATTATTTGACTTTTATTTTTATAACGAATATAATATTGTCATAGCAAAGGCGCTGCATATATATTTTTGCGGCGTTTTTTTGTTTTTATACTCCTCGCGTTTTCAAACGCGGCGTTGCCGGATTTGAAAACGCCGCTCTTTTTGAGAACGGCGCGGGCGGTTTTGCCTTAGGTCTAAAAACCGGTTTACGGCGATTACTTAAAAAGCGAAACTTTTCGCGGCCGTATTTTACGCTACTTAAAAATTTGTCGCAAGTATGATTTTAAAGCGTAGTAACCGCGTAAAAACGCAAGCGTTTAAAGCGATTCGTTCGTTTTAAAAACGTTAAACGATACGATATAATATCTTGTATCAGCCATTGATTTCAAGGAAAGGGCGAGGAGAAAACCTTTTCAAGAAGCGGCGGCAAATAGGCGGTAGCGGCATAGCGGCGGATTTTTCAAAGGATGTAAAGATAAAAAGCGCAGGAGGAAACATTAGCGGCTGAGTCTTTTGTCAAAAATATCCGCGAGCAAATATGCGCCCTCGCCGCCGCGGAAGGTTTGCCGCAACGTCCGGTAGAAACAAAAAAAAGTTTCCCCCGCATAAATTAAAAAATAACATTAAAAAGGAGAAGTAAGCGTATGTCAAACGTAGGCAATTTGAAAGAATTGTTTTCAAGCATGGTGTTCAACGAGAAAGTTATGAAAGAACGGCTTCCCAAGGATACCTATAAGAGTCTGAAAAAGACTATTTCGGAGGGTTCGACGCTCGATCTTGAAACCGCCAACGTCGTCGCCAACGCGATGAAGGATTGGGCTATCGAGAAAGGCGCGACGCATTTCACGCATTGGTTCCAGCCGATGACGGGCATCACCGCCGAAAAGCACGACAGCTTCATATCCCCTCTTGGCGACGGTAGCATCATAATGGAATTTTCGGGCAAAGAACTGATAAAGGGCGAGCCGGACGCGTCCAGTTTTCCGTCGGGAGGACTGCGCGCGACGTTTGAGGCGCGGGGCTACACGGCGTGGGATCCGACGTCCTACGCGTTCGTCAAGGAAAATACTTTGTTTATACCTACCCTGTTCTGCTCATACGGCGGCGAGGCGCTCGATAAAAAAACTCCGCTTTTACGCTCCATGGAGGCTTTGAACACTCAGGCGCTCCGCATTCTGAAATTATTCGGGAGCGAAGCTAAGCGCGTTTTCGCGACGATAGGCTCGGAGCAGGAATACTTCCTCATAAACGAGGAACATTTTAGGCGTAGAAAAGACCTCGTTTTGACCGGCAGAACGCTGTTCGGCGCGAAGCCGCCGAAGGGTCAGGAATTGGAGGATCACTATTTCGGCACGATCAAGCCCAATGTCATCGCCTATATGCATGACCTCGACGAGGAGCTTTGGAAACTCGGCATTTCGGCAAAGACCGAACACAACGAGGTCGCGCCGTCTCAGCACGAACTTGCGCCGGTATTTTCTATGGCAAACATCGCCGTAGATCAGAACCAGCTTACGATGGACGTCATGAGAAAGGTCGCGAAAAATCACAAATTAGTCTGCCTGCTCCACGAGAAGCCTTTCGCGGGCATAAACGGCAGCGGCAAGCACAACAATTGGTCGATTTCTACGGATACGGGAGAAAATCTTTTGGATCCCGGCAAGGCTCCCGAAAAGAACAAGCGTTTTCTGCTCTTTTTGGTTGCGATAATAAAGGCGGTCAACGAATATCAAGACCTTCTGCGCGTATCTGCGGCAAGCGCGGCGAACGATCACCGCTTAGGCGCGAACGAGGCGCCGCCGGCCATAATATCCGTATATTTGGGTACGGTGCTGACCGACATTTTGGAGGCGATCGAAAAATCCAACGGCTACGTTTCAAAAGAGCTTGAAAAGGTCAAAAGCGTGTCCTACGTTCCCGAATTCATCAAGGACAACACCGACAGAAACCGCACGTCTCCTTTCGCCTTTACGGGTAACAAATTCGAGTTCCGTATGCTCGGCTCGTCGCAGTCCATTTCGGGTCCTAATTTCGTATTGAATACGATTGTCGCGGAGGAATTGAAGCAGTTCGCGGACATACTCGAAAAAGCGGACGATTTCGACGCCGCCGTAACCGACGTTATCAGAAAGGTCGTCAGAGAAAATAAGCAAATCATTTTTAACGGCAATAACTACTCCGACGAATGGACAAAGGAGGCTGCGCGGCGCGGTCTTTCCAATCTGAAAAACACCGTCGAGGCTCTCCCGTCCTTTATCGCCGAAAAGAGCGTCAAACTTTTTACCTCGCACGGCATCCTCACGGAAAAAGAGGTTTTCAGCCGGCATGAAATACTCCTCGAGAGCTATTGGAAAATAATCAATATAGAGGCTCTGACCGTTGCGGATATCGTCAAAAAAGCGATAATTCCTGCCGTTTACAAATACCTCGCGGTAATTTCCGAATCGACGCTGAAACGGCAAAAACTCGCTTTGCCGCTTGATTTCTCATACGATCTCGAGTTAGTCTCAAAGGTCAGCGCGCTGAAAGATAAGTTGCAATCGGCGGTGAACGCCCTCGATACCGCCGTCGCGGCGGCAAAGGATATTGAAAACACCGAGAAAAAGGCGCGTTTCTATTCGGAAACAGTGATAGGTCTCATGACCGGTGCGCGCGTCTGCGCCGACGAACTCGAAACGCTGGTAAGTTCCGAATTCTGGCCTTTTCCAACCTATTCCGACATATTGTTCGCGGTGTAAAAATCAATTTATAAAATTTTTTAACGAATATTACGCGGGAGAAACCTTTTATGAACAAAAAGCTTTTTCCCGCGTCTTTTTCTAAAAACCTTTAGCGGTTTTTATAACCGTTATGAATAGGAATTGCGCGGAATATAAAGTCGATTTTTTTTGCCGTAAACGACCGCAAAGTTCTTTTTCGTATTCGCACAATACGGAAAACGGTTTTTTGCCGCTTCCGGCGAAAAAGACTTCGTTAACCTTTTCGCAAATCCGATTTGCAATAGCTGCAATTTAAAAAAATCATAAAATTTTTCACAAAAAAACAAATTGAAAAAAATGCCGTAAAACGTTTGACAAAATCCGTTTTTTCATATAGAATAGAAAAGCTAAATGTCGCGGGGTAGAGCAGTGGTAGCTCGTCGGGCTCATAACCCGGAGGTCATGCGGTTCAAATCCCATCCCCGCAACCATTTTTTTTGTGGCGGCGTAGCTTAGCAGGTTAGAGCAGTCGGTTCATACCCGACAGGTCGTTGGTTCAAATCTGACCGCCGCTACCATACGGCCCTATGGTCAAGTGGTCAAGACATCGCCCTTTCACGGCGGTAACGGGAGTTCGAACCTCCCTAGGGTCACCAGCAAAACGCGAAAAATGAAAATCGCGGCTTTTATTTTTTGCGCTAAGGGAGCATAGCTCAGTTGGGAGAGCATCTGCCTTACAAGCAGAGGGTCACAGGTTCGAGCCCTGTTGTTCCCACCAAAACAGCTTGAAAAAGCCTTAAAATCGTTGATTTTGAGGCTTTAATAACTTTACGGGCACATATCGGCGCATCGCTTTTTCGTGATTTCGGAACGCGGCGGGATATAAGGTTTTAATCGCTTTATATATGCAACACACATATCTTAATATCGCTTACCGAACATAACATATATACGGCGTATCGTTTGTCCCGACTTCGGAACGCGTAACATAAAACCGTAAATCGCTTTATCGGAAAAATGTGCCGTATTGCAATTGCATACCGGCAACCGCATATCGTTCGCCGAAATTTACGGTATATTGCGCTTTATACGGCGGTTTGCCGCGTATGGTTTAATATGCGAAGCGGTAAGACTTTAATCGCTTTGCGTTATGCGTGCCGTACCGCATATACGGCATAACGTTTACCGCAATTTCACAACGCGAATCGGTGCAAAAAATACGAATCTCAAAAAAGAAAGAGGCGATTATGGCAATGCGCAATCCCGGGCAGACTATAGGCAATCTGATAGATAAACGGAGCGTTTCGTTTATCGGGTCGGTCGACGAGGACGGATTTCCCAATATGAAAGCTATGTTGCCGCCGCGTAAGCGCGAGGGCATAAGAGAATTTTGGTTTACGACAAATACATCGAGTAAAAGGGTAATACAATATCGCGCAAACCCTAGCGCCTGTATCTATTTTTTTGACAAGCGTTTTTTCTGCGGGGTAATGCTCAAAGGAAAAATGGAAGTATTGACCGACGCCGCCTCGAAAGAGAGCATTTGGCGGGCAGGCGACGAGCGATATTACAGTAACGGCGTTACGGACGAAGATTATTGTGTTTTACGGTTTACGGCACAAAACGGGCGATTTTACAGCAATTTCAATTCCGAAGATTTTATCGTATAACTTGAGAAGTATCGAAAGCGCGGTTAAGCGGCGGCACAGTTTGCGCCACGCGTTGAGTTCATTCTCCCGAGTGAATTTGACAGGTATTTAATGCGCTCCCGGTTGAAAAACCGTGGGCTTTTTGTAATTTTTTTTTACCGACAAGCGTTTAAGACTTGATTATTTTCTTCATTTATAATAAGATATGATATGTAAAGATAACAAATTTCCCGAAAGGAGAGAATCGATACGGACACAACTAATAGACAAGGATGTAATGAAATGGGCGAACTTGAAAAACTGCCTAATATCGGTAAAGAAATGGTAAGGCAATTAAACGAAATAGGTGTTACCACGCCGGAGCAATTAAGGGCTATGGGTAGTAAACAAGCTTGGTCAAATATTAAGGATGTATTTAAAGAGGCTAAACAATCGGCGACAAAAACAGTAGTAAAAACTATGCGGAAAAAGCGTTAGTAATAATAGACATTCAAAACGACATTACAAAGAATTACAAGGATATAATCGACAACATAAATAAAGCGATAGATTGGGCGGTTAATAATGGCGTTCATGTAGTTTATATAAGGCATGAAAATTTGTCGGATGGCACGAGAACGTTTAAGCCAAATACGCGCGGTGCCGAATTAGTGCCCGATATGAAAATAATGTCCCAAAACATTTTTACGAAGTGTAAAGGCAACGCTTTGACGAGCGAGCCGTTTACGGATTTCGTCGGTAAAAACGCAATAAACAAATTTTACCTCACGGGAGCGGACGCCGTTGCTTGCGTTAAATCAACCTGCTTTAATATGGCAAAATCGGGTTACAAGGTTGCAGCCTTGTCTGATTGCGTCACAAGCTACGACAAAAGGAAAATTGACGAGATGTTGCAATATTACGAAAAAGTCGGTGCTAAAGTAATTACTTTGAATGACTTATTAAGCGGTAATAAGCAATAGGGGAACTATTCTTTTTAAGAAATTCTGTATTTAAAGGAGTGTGAGTATATACCGAGAGCGACAACAAAAGCCGAATTAATAAAATCGGCAAACGATAATTTTGACAAGATGCTAAGCATAATTGATTTCATGAGCGAAGCAGAGCAAGCCGCTAATTTTTGCTTTGATGCGGAAGCCTTGACACAAAAAGACGGCGCGGCGCATTGGAAGCGGGACAAGAATTTACGCGATATGCTTACTCATCTTTACGAGCGGCATCAGTTGGTGCTTGTTTGGGTGGAAAGCGGCGAAAAAGGCGAGAAAAACTCTTTTTTGCCGACGGAAATAACATGGGCAAATTACCAAAAAATGAATGTCGGCTTTTGGGAAAAGCATCAAAACACATAGTACGACAAAGCAAAACATTTGTCGTAATTCCATGCATATTTTATATCATTTCCTATACTCGGTATATCATAAATTCGGTTTTTAAACAAGCACTAAGAAAGCGGGCAAAATAATTGCCTAAAGCTGTGTAAACGGTAAGCAATATAAGGGCGAAAAAGGGTTGATTGCTCCCGGAAATCATCACTAAAAAGAACGGCTTTAATATCGTTTATCCCAATATTGCAAAGTACAAACAAAAAAACTTTCGGAAATCAAACCGTAAAAAAAATCTCCCTCAACTTAACGCGGAGGCGTATCGAAGCGGTCATAACGAGGCGGTCTTGAAAACCGTTTGGGTTTAAAGCCCACGGGGGTTCGAATCCCTCCGCCTCCGCCATAGTAACACGTAAGAATGGATAAAGTGATTTTATCCATTCTTTCTTTTTGCCTTGTGCAAGAAAGTGCCGATATTACAAGAGGTTTAAGCCTATTGCCGTTTGACTACCGACGGATATAGCCGCCCCGCCGCTTGCGATTTTTCGGCGATTCTCCGCCAAATGCCCGAAAACGGCAAAGTAGTCAAACGCCTATGCAAAAACTTGTGCATTTTGCGTAAGTTTGCGAAAGCAGTAAACGCTTTGCCTTAGTAGTCAAACGGATACAGGGGTTTGGCGTTTGACTACTTTTGAGAGTAACAAAAAAGCCCACCGATTCAGGCGAGCTTCTATGCCATTATCTTCATGCCGTGAGTTCCGTGCCGTCCCTGAGTCGGAATATCAGTGTACCGTCAAGTTGCACGGTCACGCGGTCAACGGTCAGCGCCCAGAGCTTTTCGTCAAACTCGGTTAAGGCAAGTGGGGCGGCTTTCATGTCGTGGATGAACTTGCCCAGTAGCCGTCCTGATTGTTCGCGCCGCCGGATTTTTGCATCCAGTTCAGCAACCTTAGCTTTGGCGGCGGAGTTCCGTGCAAGGTAACCGTCGTTTTGCTCGGTGAACTTGGCGGAGGTAATACCGCCGTGCGAGGCTTCGTATATGAGCTTGCGGGAAAGCTCCTCTGTGATGTCAATCTCCCGCTGTAGTTCCGCGATTTCGTATTCCAAGGCAGTGCAGTCGCTGGATACCGACGACTATGTTCGGGTTGTCCTTACGGACGAGCATGAAGAGCCGGATGCGCGCCGCAAGCTGGAACTGGTTTATCAGAATCTAATGTCATTGGAATACGACAACAAGCGGACGCAGGCGGCAACCGACTTCTCAACAGCCGACGCCACAGAGCTGAAGATGCCGACGGAGTATTTTGACGACTTCTTCCAGATGCAAAATGGGCAACCGCTAACCTAGCGAGAACGCTTGATACTCCTATTATTGGACTTCTTCCAGATGCAAAATGGGCAACCGCTAACCAAGTAACAATCTGAATACGTATCAACCGTGTTCAGCGAAATATTTGAGGAGGCGAACGCATGAAACCTGTAAAACTCATCATGTCCGCCTTCGGATGCTATGCGGAAAAACAAGAACTCGACTTCACTTTGTTGGGAGACGAGGGCATTTATCTTATCACCGGAGAAACCAGCGCGGGCAAGACGACAATTTTCGATGCCATCACCTTCGCGCTTTACGGCGAGGCAAGCGGAGACGCCCGCGAGCCTGTTATGTTGCGTAGCAAGTACGCCGAGCCTTCTGCCGAAACGTATGTGGAGTTTTACTTCACCTATCACGGCAAGGATTACAGGGTGAAACTCAGTCCAACCTATGAACGCGCCAAGCAACGAGGCGAAGGCACGACGACGCAGCAAACGGAGGCAGAGCTTGATTTGGCTGACCGCACTATCGGGAGATTGACCGAGGTCAACAAAAAAATTGTAGAGATACTCGGGCTCACCCGTGACCAATTCGTGCAAATAGCTATGATTGCACAGGGTGAATTCCGCAAGGTTCTTTTCGCCAGCACAGAAGAACGGATGGAAATCTTCCGGCGGATTTTTAGCACGGACAATTATAAGAAGTTCCAAGAGCGGGTTAAAAGGGATACCAGCAGCCTCCTATCTGATATCAAGGAGCAGAGGGGTAGGTATATCTCAGGCGAACCGTCTTATCGGAATCATCTCGCATATTTCGGGACTTGAGGATAAGATTGAGAAAAAGATAGTAGTGACCAAAGAACGTGGCGGCGGTAGCAAATAGCGGTGCAGTCCTTTTCCTGATCCCAACTGCCAAGCGCACAGATTAGAGCGGATTGACTTTATAAGCCAAATTGGGCAACACTAATAAATATGGAGACCAGCTATAAAAAGTCAAGCGATTTTAGACTCATATTCAACCTATCCGACGGGGAATCGTCTTCGTTATCTTTTTGGTGGAAAACCGTCTAAAATCCTCTCAAAAATCCACCTGAAACCGCGTCGTCGGATAGGTTGAATATGAGCCCGATTTTAAGAGGATAAATTAATTATTTGGGTTTAGCGCATTAGTTTTCCAAAGGGTGAACGGCGTGAAAAAAAGAGCAACGGAAAAACCGTCACCCATTGCAAAATACCGGTGAGCGCTCGGGTTGCATCCCTGCGTTGTCCTATCCTCTCGGCGGTCAAAAGCAAGGGAAGTATAACAAAAATCAGAGAAAAAAATCAAGCGCAAGGAGGGGGCAAAAAATTATGTTTTGAGATGTGGTGTATAAGGAATGCCGGAAGTTAGGACTTTCCAAATAATATTGCAGAGT
>JAISOS010000025.1 GCA_031275485.1 Clostridiales bacterium
CTTACGCCGAAGAATTGCGGCGGAACGCTATAAAAACGCTTTGCGCGGACGCGAAAGACCGCAAAATCGGCAGGGTTTCGGGTGTGAGCAAAGCCGGCGTTTACAATTGGATAAAAAAACTTCGCGGGATTCGGAAAAGCGAGCTTTGCGGAACGGCATTAAACGAGCTTGACGATTTATTAAACCCGTCCTAAAATCCGCGCTTATAGATATAGCGGCGCAATCCGTATCGCTTATTATGCCGCGTCTCGCGTTAATTCGCAAGTTTTAGGATAGGGTCTATTGGTTTGACGTACGAAAAGTAAATGGTAAAACGCGTGAAAAGGTGCGTATATAGCCGCCGTGAATCGGCGCGGCGAGAAGATTAACGCCGCCTTTTTCGCCGTAAGCGTCAAAAAGGCGTTTAGCTTGCGCAATTATATTTCACAACGGCTCTGTGCCGCGAAAATTTGTAACTGTCTTAAAAAGACCTTTCGTCGGCTTGCGCCTCAAAAAAATTTAACGCTTATTTTTTACGCGGCTCCGGTTCATAACGGTCATACGGCAAAAACGCCGCCGCTTTTTGGGAAGAGACGCCGAGGGAAAATCTTTTCTAAACAAAAGATTTCCCCCGTATAAATTTAAAAAAATGAAAAAATGTTTCCCTTTAACTTTAATTAAACAATGCCGCGAAGGTATTCGGACCGGCGAGACCGTCGGCGGCGAGATTGCGGCTTGTTTGAAAAGCCTTGACGGCAGTTTCCGTCGCCGCGCCGAATATTCCGTCCACGGCGATATCGTAGTCTTTAAAGAACAGTAGCGCCTGCAATATGTAGACGAGATTGTTGCGCGCGCCGCGTCGAACCGTCCGCGCCGCCGCCTTTGTTTTTGCGCCGAATACGCCGTCCGCAACAAGCCCCGCGCCGTATAACTCGTTCAGCTCGGTTTGGAATGCGCGGACAAGCGCGCGCCGCGTCGCCGGTCCGTATAATCCGTCTACGGCAAGTCCCGCGCCGTATGTTTCGTTTAAGCCGCGCTGAATTTCCCGCGCCGTATCGCGTCTGCCGGAACCGCCGCCGGAACCGCCGCCCGCGTTCGGATTATAAGTTTCGCCGAGCGAGCGCATAATGCCTTTCGCTATCGCGACGGCATAGGCGTTCGCGTTTTTGTCGAATTCGGCGTTATCGCGGGCGTTGCTGATAAAGCCCAATTCGAGAAGCATAGCGGGCGCGCGCGTATTTCGGAGCACGGAAAAGTTGTTGCTTTTCACGCCGCGGTTGTGCAATACGCCGACCTTGTCGATTTCGTCGAGTACGTTTTGCGCGTTCTGCGCAAAGGACGGCGGGGAATTGATTTGTATATAATTTTCCACACCGTTCGCTTCGGGGTTGGTAAAAGCGTTGCGGTGAAAAGATACGAACATATCCGCGTTATGGTCGTTGCTTATGATACTTCGCTGTAAGAGCGGAATAAACACGTCCGAATCGCGCGTCATTACGACTCTTTCGCCTTGCCGCTCAAGCTCCGCCGCGACGAGCCGCGCCATTTTGAGGTTGTCGTCCTTTTCGTACTGCGAACCGTTGACCGCGCCGTAGTCGTAACCGCCGTGTCCGGCGTCGAGAACAATAGTTTTCATAGCTCATTTGACCTCTTTAATTTTTATATACGGTATAATATGAAATTGCTTTAATTTTTATATACGATATAGTATGAAATTGCCGCAAAATGTGTTATTATATATACGGAACGCGTGCGGCGCCGGCGTTTTGACGTAAGATAATTTGAGATACGAAACGCGAAAAATATAAGGGTATCGCGAATGTTGAGACGTCGAAGACGCAGGAATATTGAAAATAAAAAATATTGGAAATAAAAAATGGCGCGGATATACGAATAAAAGGAACGTAAACTATGGAAAACATCGCGAATTTCAGGGAGCTTGGCGGAATTCCCGTCAAAGGCGGCGTCGTCAAAAGCAGCGAATTTTTCAGAGCGGCGGAGTTGGACTTCGCCTCTCCGAGCGACGCGGAAAAAATCAACGCGCTCGGCGTAAGGGTTGTCTTCGACTTCCGTGACGAGAGTGAAAAGACGGATTCGTCCGTATACGGCAGATTGGATGCGGAATATTACAACGTGCCCGTTCGCACAGAGAACGCGAAGCTTATCAAGCTCAGAATCAAGCCCGATTTAAAGACGGTTTTGTCGCTGAATATGGGCGACGTGCGCGAAATATACGCGGATTTACCGTTCTGCAATCCGAGTTATAAAAAACTGTTCGGACTGATTAAGGACGGCGCGACTCCGATACTCTTCCATTGCACCGCCGGCAAGGACAGGACCGGAATCGCCGCCGCGTTGCTCCTATCCTTGCTCGGTGCGGAAAGGGCGGAAATTGTCCGCGATTATATGAAAACGCGCGAGGCGGTACCGCAGATTAGGGAAAAGACGCTGCGCTATGTCAATTTTTTGTTGCGCGGATTTCTCGCTAAAAGATTGCGGCCGCTTTTCGACGTGGACGAAAGCTACATACATTCCGCGCTCGATGCGGTTTTCAAAAGGTACGGAACCGTCGAAGCCTATTTTCAAGCCGAACACGGCTATACCGACGGCGATATTGCCGAATTAAGAAACCGTTACACAGTGTGAATTTTTTTATTTTATTAAAAAAGAATATGCGCAGGAAAACCTTTTGTGAACAAAAGGTTTTCCTCCGTGCCTCTTTTCAAAAAACTTTAATGTTTTAACGGCTTTATAAAAAAATACGCATTCGGCGCTTTTAATAGTATTTGGTTTTAATCAAATTTTACGCCGTATAAAGAACTCGTATTTTATCGCGGGAAACCTGTATAAACGTGCGGAAATATCGAATTTTAAACCGTATAAAACGCGCGAAAACTTCTAATTTTTCAATCGAAAATTTCACGTTTTCAATCCGTAAAACGCCGCGTAAAACGCATAAAATATTTTAGACTTATTCAATAACCCAAATTCAGGTTCAGTATCGCCGCAATCAACGCGGTTCTCGGGAGGAATTTTTTTCGGCGGTTGAGGTAAGG
>JAISOS010000037.1 GCA_031275485.1 Clostridiales bacterium
CGCCGAAACCTCGCGCTCAATGTCCGCCCATTGCGTGTAAAATTCGTCGACCTTAGCGTTTTTCGCTTGCGTAAGATTGACGTTAGCCATTTTCGGCATCCTCCTAAGTTCTTGTCTTACGGAAATTTACAGCCTCCGTAAATTATATACCCAATATCAGCATCGCCGTGCCGAAGTAAAACAGCAGTCCCACCGCGTCCACGATCGTGGACAGTAGCGGCGCCGCCATAAGCGCGGGGTCGAGTTTCAATTTTTTCGCCAAAATCGGCAGCATACTGCCCGTCAGCTTTGCCGCGACGACCACAAACGTCACGCTCGCGGATATGACGAGAGCGGGTTTGACGGCGCCCTGCTCTATATTCGGATACTGAATCAGCACCCTGAAAAAATTGAAAAGTCCGAGAATAAAACCTA
Source organism: Clostridiales bacterium (assembly GCA_031275485.1). Taxonomy (GTDB): domain Bacteria; phylum Bacillota; class Clostridia; order Christensenellales; family JAISNN01; genus JAISNN01. The sequence continues at coordinate 415 of JAISOS010000037.1, forward strand.
TCATAAGCGACACTCTCAATTCTTTAAAGAGCACCTTTCCGTAGTCCTTAACGCCGATTTCGCCGAGCGCTAGTCCCCGGATTATAAGCGTCGCGGCTTGCGAACCCGCGTTGCCGCCCGTGCCGATTATCATGGGCATAAAAATGACCAAAACGCCGATCAGCGCTTTCTCGAAAGCGTTCAAAAGCAGTCCGATAAGCATACCGGCGACCATGAGCACGACGAGCCACGTCAGGCGGTTTTTCGCCAGCTCGAATACGGAGGATTTCAGATAGGTTTTTTCGGACGGACGTAGCGCCGCCATTTTTTCAAAGTCCTCCGTGTTCTCCTCTTGGATTACGTCGACTACGTCGTCTACCGTAACTATTCCTACCAAACGGTTTTCCGTGTCCAGTATCGGCAACGATAAAAGCCCGTATTTTTGAAACAGCGCGCTGATTTTCTCCCTGTCGTCGCCGGTATAGGCGTATATGAGGTTCGTGTCCATCAACCGACCTATTATGTCGCCGTTATCCGCGAACAGCAGCTTGCGCAGGGATACCACGCCCTCTAAAATCCGATTTTCGTTGGTAACGTAAATCGTATAAACCGTCTCCTTGTTGAGACCGACGCGGCGAATTTTATTTATCGCGTCCTCCACGGTGTAATTTTGATTGACCCCGACGTATTCTATCGTCATAATGCTTCCTGCGCTGTCTTCGGGATATTGTAAAAAGGCGTTTACCATTTTTCTATGGTCGGGGTCGGTTTTAGAGAGAATTTTCAAAACCTTATCGACGACGTTCGCGGGCATTTCCTCCAAAAAATCCACCGTATCGTCCAAAAACAGTTCATCCAAAACGGAGGCTATCTCGCTGTCCGAAAAGGACGTTATCAGATCCTCCTGAATTTCGCTGTCGAGATGGGCGAAAACCTCGGCGGCAAGCTCTTTTTTCAGTATCCTGTATACCAGCATACGCTCTTTCGGAGTCAGTTCTCCCATAAAACAGGCTATGTCGTAAGGAAATATGCCGCCCAATTCCTCACGCAAAGCGCGGTAATTCTTTGACCTTAACAGCCCGTTTAGCATTTCCCGTCTCTCTTCCATACAGGCAATAACCTCCTTGCCTCGTGTCGAGAATTTTTCGGATTTAAGCGATTTATGCTATTTATGCGGGGTAAAATCTCTTGTGCGCAAAAGATTTTCCCACCGCGCCCCTTTCCAAAAAACTTCGGCGATTTTATTATTAAATCAAAGCGCGCGTTATACAACCTTGTCCTTAAAACATCTTTGAATTTCGCAAAAACCCAACCTCAACGCTTGTTTACATTCCGCAAAAACTTAACCGCAACATTTGTTTGTATTCGTAAAAAACTAAACCGCGACGCTTATTACGCTTTACTCCCGCCGCGCTCGGATAAATAGTTCGTTAAAAGTTTTTTGAAAAGAGACGCGCGGGGGATCTTTATGCGCAAAAGAGCCCCCCCTCCCGCATAATATTCAAAAGACTGTAAGCAAATTTATCCCGTTAAATCCCCAAAATCGCTTTTGCCATTCCGAAATAAAAGGTCAAAGAGAGCGCGTCTATCATAGTCGTTATGAGCGGCGCCGCCATAATCGCAGGGTCGAGCCTTAGTTTTTTCGCGACTATCGGCAGCATACTCCCGACGGTTTTCGCCATTATAATTACAAACAGAACGCTTATCGAGACGACGATTGCCGCGAGGAACGCGTTCACGCCTATATCGTCTTTCCGGATAACCGCGTATTGTATCACGAACCGCACGAAAGTAAAGGCGGCGAGGACGGAACCGAGCAGGAGTGAAATGCGGATTTCTTTCCAAAGAATTTTCAAATAATCCTTGACGTTGAGTTCGCCTAACGCGAGACCGCGTATAACGAGGGTCGCGGCTTGCGAGCCGGCGTTGCCGCCCGTATCCGTCAGCATAGGCATAAACGCCACCAAAACCGGAAGCAACGCGTCCTCGAACGCGCCTAACAATATGCCCGACACAATCCCCGATAGCATAAGCACAAGTAGCCACGATATGCGGTTTTTCGCGAGAGTAAAGACGGAGGATTTCAGGTACGGCTTTTCGGACGGGCGCAACGCCGCCATCTTTTCAAAGTCTTCCGTGTCCTCGTCCTGTATAACGTCCACGATGTCGTCGATTGTGATAATTCCAACGATTCGCCCCTCCGCGTCTATCACGGGCATTGACATTAAATCGTATTTTTTAAAGGTTTCCGAGACCTTTTCCTTGTCGTCGCCGGTGTGTGCGCAAATGACGTTTTCGTCCATTATTTCGGCGATGATTTCCTCGTTTTTCGCGAGTAGCAAATCCTTGACCGTAACCACCCCCTCCAAAACTCTTTTGCCGTCGGTCACATAAGCGGTATAAACGGTCTCCTTGTCGATTCCTATCCGCCTGATTCGCCAAATCGCCTCGTCGACGGTGTAATTTTTGTTCAGCGCTACGTATTCTATCGTCATAAGACTGCCCGCGCTGTCATCCGGATATTGCAAAAACTGGTTTATAATTTTCCGTTTATCGGGGTCGGTGTGTTCCAAAACCTTTTTTACGACGTAGGCGGGCATCTCCTCCAAAAAATCTATCGTATCGTCCAAAAACAATTCGTTCAAAACGCTCGTCAATTCCTCGTCGGTAAAGGAATTGACCAAAACCTGCCGTATATCCGTATCAAGATACGCGAAAACCTCGGCGGCAAGCTCTTTGGGCAAAATCCGATATACCAAAAGGCGGTCCTTCGCATCGCATCGCATTATATATTCGGCAATATCCACGGGATTCGTCGCCAAAAGCGCCGCGCGCAACTTATGAAATTTCTTTTCGCAAATAAGGACGGTCAGGCTCTCAAAAAATTTATTCTCTTCCATGCTACGCGCAGCCTCCTTATTTTTTTATCCGTAAAATTTACGGCGTTTTTACTTTTTCGCATTATAACGCTTACAAACAAAATCATACGGCGGCATTTTCACTAACCGCATTTTATCCACCCGTAAGATTATACGGCATTTTTCATTTTACCGCAAGCGTTTTTCCAAGCGGAACAAAAATAAACGAGCGGTTTTTTAACCGCTATTAAAGCGGTCGCTTTCAAAAAATAAAAAACCGCGCGTCATATTTCGAAATTGCGCCGTTTTACGGAATACTTAACCTGTTTAGATATAGGTCTAATTTGTCGTAAGGCGTAAACACTTTGCGAAACCGCGCCTTTATCCGGCAGAACAGCCGCTCCATTCGGTTGCGCTCCTTGTAAACCGCTTTATCGTACTCCCCCAAGGCTCTTTTCGGTTTCTTTTGGGCGGAACAACGGGCATAAACCCGCATTTACCGCCTTTTCGCGCATTGCGTCGC
>JAISOS010000083.1 GCA_031275485.1 Clostridiales bacterium
GAATGGTTTACGCGTTAATGGAGAGCCCCGTATACACAGGAATGTGTAAGTACGGTTTGGAGAGAGGACTGTGCAAACCTACCATAGTAATATGGCAAGGCGGCACTTTCCTGCTTTACCCTAAATTCCCTTGTGTAACTCGAATTCCTATCCTTACTTTGAAACCATTCGATTCCGGACGCATTAAACTTCCGAACCCATTCGACGAAGGTTTTTCGGCCGATGTCTAATTCGCCGGCGCATTCGTTGCCGGACTTAAGTCCGGCAACGAATGCTTGCATACTCTTCAGTACATCTTCTTTATCAACCCTTCTCTTTGACATAAAAATACCCACAAAGTATTCTCTGTGTTGTTTTTTTCCTGGGTCTACTTTAGGGGTATCATATCAATATCCGCAAACCGTTTTTTGTTTTATTAAAGTTTTTTGAAAAGAGGCTCGGAGGAGACCTTTTGTTATAAAAGATTTCCTCCGCGTGATTCTTAAAAAAACGCAAAAAGATTTCCTCCGCAAAAATCCTATTGTAAAAAAGTTTGATAAGCTATAAATAAGAAATCCCGTCATATAATTTAGGTATGAAAAATGATATTTTAAATACGGTCGGGGTGCGGTACGCATTGGGGGTAGAGGGCGGAAAATTATCCTCGTTTAAAAGCGGGGGGCTACTTCCTTTGGTTTTTTTTCCGGAGAGTACGGAACAACTTACGCGGCTTATCGGCGTTCTGAAAAATACCGCCGTAAGATTCGCCGTACTAGGCGCGGGCACGAATACTCTGGTAAGCGACGGCGGCTACGACGGTATAGTCGTTTGTCTTAGACATTACGGACGTATAGAATTGCGCGGAGGAAATGAAGACGGGAATAGGCGCATAACTCTGCGGAACAATGACGGAAACGAGCGCGAAAACGGACGTACAGAACCGCAAAACAAGTACGGGAACGGAAATAAGCGCGGACATGTAGAATTATACGGCGGGAACGGAAATGATAGCGAACGCGCGGAATTGAGAGGCGCGGAATTGCAAAATTACGATAGGCGCGTATTAGTCGCTGCGGAGAGCGGCGCGTCTATGCCGCGTCTTGCCGCATTCGCCCGCGAGCGGTCTATCGGCGGTTTCGAATTCCTTTCGGGCATTCCCGGTAGCGTGGGCGGGGGGGTGTACATGAACGCGGGCGCGTTCGGCGGAGAAATCGGCGATATCTTGGTTTACGCGGAGGTGTTGGAGATTGCGAGCGGAAAAATTTTTACGCTCGGTAGAGACGATTTGAAACTTTCATACAGATATTCGCTCTTTCAAACACCCGAAAATAAGTCCAAATATGTGATTTTACGAAGCTTTTTCGAGGCGAAAACGCGAGAACGAGCGGCGATAGAGAGGGCGATCGGGGAATACGCGAAAAGGCGCGCCGAAAGTCAGCCCGCCGAACCAAGTCTGGGCAGCGTTTTCAGAAGAATCGGCAAGGTTATTCCCGCCGTTCTTATTGACAAAGCGGGTTTGAAGGGGTATAATATAGGAAGCGCGTGCGTTTCGGAAAAACACGCGGGCTTTATAGTCAACTGCGGGAACGCGTCCTCGTCGGATTTTATAGCCTTGAAGGAAAAAATCAAGGAAACCGTGTTTGAAAAATACGGGGTCCGTTTGAAGGATGAGATTGAAATTTTGGAATAAATAGGGGATTTTTGAATTACGCATATTTTACTGAATTCGGAGCGCGGACTCGTGATTTAAGACTGTAAATAATAAGGGCATTAGGTTTTTGGGGAAATTGGCGCGGGGAAAGCCTTTTGTTTACAAAAGGCTTTCCCGTATCAAAATCCATTTTTTTCAAAAAAGGCGATATTATGATTTTTTACGGAGATTATCACACGCATACCGTATACAGCGACGGAATGTGCACGATAGAGCAGAACGTTGCCGCCGCTGCGGAGAAGGGCTTGAAGGAGGTGGCGATAACCGACCACGGATTCAGGAATATGTTCTGCCTGAAAAGACGCGAGGTCGCGAAGCAGAAAAAAGAGATAGAGTACTGCCGCGAAAAATATCCGGAGATAAAAATTCTCTACGGCATAGAGGCTGATTTGATAGGCGCGGACGGCACGGTCGATTTGAGGGCGGAGGAATTTAAGGATTTCGACATAGTTATAGCGGGCTTTCATCCCGTCGCTATGCCGTATAACGCGCGGGATTTTTACCGCATTATTTTGTCCACATATTTTTCCGTGCTGTTTAAGCCGTCGAAAGAGACCGTAAGACGGAATACGAGGACGGCGATAGATATGATTTCGCGCTATAAGATAGACGTGTATCCGCATCCCAACCATTCGTTCTGTACGGATATAAGCGAGGTCGCGAAGGCGTGCGCGGACAGGGGCGCGTATATGGAGCTTAACGACAAGCATATAACAGACGGGGTGTTCGAAGAGCTTTACCTTTCGGAGGCGAAGTTAATAGCCGGTTCGGACGCGCACAGGAAGGAAAAGGTGGGTGATTTCGGACGCATAGAGGCGCTCGCGAAAAAACACGGCGCGGATTTGAACCGCATAGAAAATTACAAGGATCCGATAAAATTAAGGGAAAAAATATGATTTCAGCGAAAGATGAAATAGAAAATTAAAAGAGATTTGAGGCGCATAAAAGCCGTGGGAATCCGAATAGAAAGCCGAGGAATATTATAAAAAAATCGACGGTAACGCGGTGACGGACGCAAAAAATGTGATGAAAAGCGCAAAAAACGCGGTAAGAACGAATACGAAAAACAGGATAAAAGCCCGTGGAAAATACGGTAAAAAAATAATAAAAATCCGAACGGGATATTATAAAAATCCGATAAAATTAAGAGAAAAATATGATTTCGAAACGGAAGGTTAAAGAGGAAATTATAGAAGATATTTCGGTTAAGACGACCGATTTTAAAGCGTTATTGTACGCCGCCACGCTTTCGTTCGGCAGCTTGATTTTGTCCGAAAAAAAACTGCGGCTTTCCGTCGAGGCGGAGGAGCGCGCGCCGCTTGCGAAATTCGCCGAGGGACTGAAAAAGGAGTACGGAATAAACGCGTCGTTTCCGATTGCGGAACGCGAAAAATATGCGGGAAACGGCTCGGAACTCGCGGGAAAATACAGCGGAAAAGCAGGGAAATTCACGGAAAAATACGGCAAAAAAACCGCCGAAAAACGCGGCGGGAAATTTGAGGGGAAACGTTTGGAGCTTAGCGAAAGGGATACGCTTATCGTTCTGAAAGACCTCGCCGCCGCGCGCGTCGAGGACGGTAGGATAACGGGATTTTTAACCGGTTTGAACGAAAAATACCGCAGCGGCGACGGTTTGTCCGCGTTGTTGCAGGCGGCGTTTTTGCGCAACGGAATCATAAGAACGCCCGACGACGCCGACGGGGAGGGCGGCTACTATGCCGAGGTAGTGTTCGAAGACGGGGAGCTGGCTACCGACGTGATAGACGAACTGGAAAAATACGATATAAGGGCAAAGTTGCTCGAACGCAACGAAACTTATGCCGTGTATATCAAGGACGGCGAGAGCGTAGGCGCGTTTCTCGCGCTGATAAAGGCGTTCGGAAGCGCGCTTGCCCTCCAAGAGGTGCTGGTTTTGAGAGAGGAGCGCAATAACGCCAACCGCCGCGCCAATTGCGATTCGCATAACCTCGACAAATCGGCGGAGGCAAGCGTCAGACAGGTTTTGGCAATTACGAAAATCGCCGAATCCGCACGCGGTCTGAACGGGCTGTCCGCCGAATTGCGGGCGACGGCCGTTCTGCGCGCCGAAAATAAAACCGCCTCTATCGCCGAACTCGCAGGTCTGCTCGGGGTCTCGAAAGGCTGCGTCCAGCATCGGCTGAAAAAATTGACCGATATGGCGGATAAGCGTCAGTATTTTTAATTTGTGAAAAATATGCGGGAAGGGGGCTTTTGCGAACTTGTCCGACGCGGCTCCGCAAACTACCCGCGTCGGAGGGAACGCGTCTTTTTAACGAATCTTTCGACAAAAAGCCTTGCCGCGTTTTTGTCCTTATCTCCTTTGAAAAATTCGCCGCCCGCGCTTTCTCGCGTCTTTTGCCGCCGCGCCTATTTCAAACCCCCACGGTTTTTTATCGTATAAAACGGGCATAACGCAAAAAAAACGGCGCGAGGGAATAACAAAGAAACGATACTTATAAACGCCGTCAAGTTTTGAAAAAAGCCCGATAAAAAACGGCGGCGTAAACGCGAAAGAACGGGGGATTACGGATATGAAAAAAATAACGGAATTTATAAAATTTGGAGGTGCGAAAATGAAAAAAGAAATCAAATTCAGAAGGACGAATATGACCAAAGAGGACGCGGCGGCGTTCGCCAATGCGGCGTCGAAATTTAAGAGCGAAATATACCTCTTTCATATGAATAAAAAGGTGAGCGCGAAAAGTCTTATGGGCGTTTTGGCGGTGTCCCTGTCGTTGCGCCGCGAAGATGAAATTATGCTTATCGCCGAAGGAGCGGACGCGGAAAAAGCTGTTTCCGACTTAGCGAAGTTTTTTGCCGGCTGAAAAAATTTGCCGCGGCGGCAAAAGTACGTCCGTAGCGGACGGCGCGGCGCGGGAAGAGCCGCTTGCGCAATAAAATTAAATTAATAAACAATTAAATAATGAAGTTTTTTGAAAAGGGGTGCGGGGAAAACCTTTTGTTCACAAAAGTTTTTCTCCGCATAATCTCAAAAAAACAAAAAAAGGTTTCCGCGCATAAAAATACAAAGAGGCGAACATAGGAATGGAAAATCAATTCGTGCATTTGCATTTGCATACGGAATACAGCTTGCTTGACGGCGCGGTGCGCGTAAGCAAGCTTTTCGACGCCGCGAGGCGCAGGAATATGAAAGCCGTAGCGATAACCGATCACGGCGTTATGTACGGCGTGTATCAGTTTTTAAAAAAGGCCGAAGCGGTCGCCAAAAACGGCGGACAGGCGATTAAGCCGATTGTGGGTTGCGAGTTTTATACGTCGAAAGATATAAACGTAAAAACCGTCTCCGCCGACGGCGACGAGAATCAAAACCATCTGGTGCTTTTGGCTAAAAATACCGAGGGGTATTTCAACCTTGTCAAGCTGAATTCGATAGCCTTTGTGGACGGTTTTTATTATAAGCCGAAAATAGATTTGTCCGTTTTGGAAAAGCATACGGGCGGGCTGATATGTCTTTCGGCATGCCTCGCGGGCGCGATTCCGCAAAAGTTGTTGCGCGGCGACTACGACGGCGCGCTCGAATACGCGAAAAAGCTGAAAAGTATGTTCGCTCCTGGCGATTTTTATATCGAGCTTCAAGATCACGGAATTCCCGACGAAAAAAGAATAAATCCGCTCCTTTTGAAAATAGCGCGCGAAATAGGAGTCAAGCCCGTCGCGACAAACGACGTGCACTATCTTGAAAGGGCGGATGCGGAAATGCACGACATTCTGCTCTGCGTACAGACCGGAAAGACTCTTGCGGACGAGAACCGTCTGAGGTTTCAGGGCAAAGAGTTTTACATGAAGGACGCTGACGAGATGGCGGAGCTTTTCGCATGGTGCGGGGAGGCGGTTGAGAACACTCTGGAAATTGCCGACAAATGCGAGGCGATAAAACTGGAAAAATCCGATCTTATGCCTTTTTACGTTCCCGACAACGGGCAGACGCCGCAGGAATTCTTGCGCGGCTTGACCTATGCGCGCTTGAAAGACCGCTATCCCAAGCCGACGGAGGAGATTTATAAGCGCGTCGAGTACGAGCTGGACACGGTTATACGTATGGGCTTTGCGGAGTATTATCTCATCGTGTGGGACTTTATAGACTATTCAAAACGCAACGGCATTCCCGTGGGCCCCGGCAGGGGTAGCGGCGTGGGGAGTATAGTCGCCTATATAATAGGCATAACCAACGTCGATCCGTTAAAATACGACCTGTTGTTCGAGCGGTTTTTAAACGCCGAAAGGGTGAGTAGCCCGGATTTCGACATAGATTTCTGCTACGAGGGACGGGGTAAGGTTATAGAATACGTCATTGGAAAATACGGCAAGGACAAGGTTTCGCAGATAGTTACATTCGGCACGATGGCGGCGAAGGCGGCGATAAAGGACGTGGGCAGGGTGTACGGTATTCCGTATGCCGACGTGGAGCGCATAACCAAGCTGATGCCATTGGCGGTAAAGGCAACGATATGCGAGATGATAGGGCTGTCCGCCGACGGGAGCGAGAGCTCGGACGACGGCGATGGCGGCTCCGCGCAAAGGTCTAAGCTCATACCCGAACTCGCCGCGCTCTACCGCGAGGACGAAACCGCCGCGAGAATTATAGATATGGCGATGAAAATAGAGGGCATGCCGCGTAATACCTCTATGCATGCCGCAGGCGTGGTCATCTGCCGCGCCCCCGTGGGCGAAAAGGTTCCGCTCGCGAAAAACGGGGCGGATATTACGACGCAGTACAATATGACTGAATTGGAGGAATTGGGACTGCTCAAAATGGATTTTTTGGGTTTGAGAACCCTTACCGACATAAAAAAAGCGCTAGAATATATCCGAGAGGACACGGGCGCGGTGATAGACTTCGATAAAATGGCGTTCGACGACAAAAATGTTTTCGAGCTTATAGCGAGCGGCGAGACCGACGCGGTTTTTCAGCTTGAAAGCGCGGGGATGAGAAGGTTTATGGCGCAGCTTGCGCCGAGCAGTATGGACGATATTATGGCGGGCATCGCGCTCTACCGACCCGGTCCTATGGACTATATTCCTACGTACATAAAAAGCAAGCAGAATCCCGACGCTATCGACTACAAATATCCGAAGCTGAAAGAAATTCTCTCCACGACTTACGGCTGTATCGTCTATCAGGAGCAGGTTATGCGCATAGTCAGAGAGCTTGCGGGCTATTCCTTGGGGGGCGCGGACAATGTGCGCCGCGTTATGAGCAAGAAAAAACTCGACGCAATGGCTAAGGAGGAGGATAAATTTATCAACGGCTTTTTCGACGAGAAAAAAAACGTCATGGTACCCGGCGCGCTCAAAACGGGCGTGCCGCCGGACGTCGCGAAAGAGCTCTTTGACAATATGGCGAAATTCGCGAATTACGCCTTCAATAAATCACACGCGGCGGCTTACGCCTATCTTTCATACGAAACCGCCTATTTAAAGCGTTATTATCCCGCGCATTTTCTGACCGCCGTCATAAATAACAGAATAACGAATATCGACGAGGTGGCAAAATATATAGGCATATTGAAAACGAACAAAATAAAGGTCTTTCCGCCCGATATAAATAAAAGCGGCGTGTACTTTACCGTCGAAAACGACGGCGTGCGTTTCGGGCTTATGGGTATAAAAAATATCGGCGAGGCCGCCGTTTCCGCAATCGTCAGGGAGAGGACGGAAAACGGAGACTTTACCGATTTGGTCGATTTTTTGGAGCGCGGAGACCGAGATTATATCAACAAAAGAATGCTTGAAAGCCTCATAAAGGGCGGGGCGTTCGACGGCTTCGGCAGAACGCGTTCGCAGCTTATGAGCGTGTACGAGTACGCCGCGGACGCCGTCTCGGGCGACAAGAAAAACAAGGGCAGCGGACAGATGAGCCTGTTCGACGCTGAAATCGACGAATTGCGCATAAACGTCGCGTATCCGAACCTTGCGGAATATACCGAAAATCTCAAGCTGAGCTACGAAAAAGAGGTTTTGGGTATGTATATATCGGGGCATCCTTTGAACGACTTTATCGACGAATTCAAAAAACTGTCCTTTAATATGTCTATGATAGGCGGCGAGGCGGATGAAACGGACCCCGACGGACCGGACGCGTCGGCGCATTATAACGTTCGGGACGGTATGTTCGTGACCGCCGCAGGCGTACTCGGCGGACTGTCGAGGAAAATCACGAAAAACGGCAAAACTATGGCTTACGGGCGTATAGAGGACCTGTTCGGAACCGTGGAAACCGTGTTTTTCCCTTCGCAATATGAGAAATACCGCGCCGTGCTCCGAGACGGCATTATCATCAAGGTCGGCGGAACTATCAGACTCTCGCGCGAGGAAAGCCCCAAAATTATAGTCAACGAGCTGATTGTGTGGGACAAAACGGCGAAGGACGGCGGCGAAACGCGGGACGGCGGCGTTCAAGCCGTCCGCAAAAGAAAGATTTTATACATAAAAATCGACGAAAATCCCGAGAAAATTCTCGATAATTTGAGCGAGATTTTTAGGTCGTATCCGGGCGAAACGGCGGTTAAGGTACAGCACGGCGGCAGGGTTTACGAGACGGACTGTTATGTGGATTTCTCGCCCGCTATGAGGTGGGAATTGAATACGGTAATAACGGATACGGCGGACTTAAAATACGTTGAAAAATAGAAAGCGGCGGTATTTTTTTGAACGTAAAAAATTTTTTTGGGGGCGTTACGACGCCCGCGCCGAATCGCGGTATTTTTCTTCCTTTCGCTCTCGGTGAAGCCCCGCAGTTGTCATAAAGCGGAATCGTGCGGGCTAAACGCCGCTTCTTTGCCGTGAATCTGCGGCGCCCGGTTTGGACGGAACTGTAAAAACGTTAAATTTTTTTGGAGGAGCGCGCGTAGGAAGCCTTTTTCTCACAAAAGATTTTACCCGTATAACTTAGAAAAATTTTCTCCGGTTTTCTCATAAAAGTATCAAATATGCGATAATATCCGCCGCGAACACGGGAATTAAGAAATACAAACCTTCGCGCAGCGCCGCCGTATAGCACGGCTTGCGTTTTTCGGGCGTAAGGCGTTTGCCCCGCCGCGAATAGTCGAGACAGACCGCGAGATACGAGGACAGCGCGGCTGTCAGTATCAAATTAACGGGCAGATATATAAGGATAGCGTTGATAAAGCCGCCTAAGCCGTAAAGCGCGGTCATCGCCGCCATTCCCGCGCCCAATTTGAAAGCGGCGTAAAAGACGGTGACGAAGCCGACGGCGGATAAATAAATATTTACGGCGGCGAGGTAGACGAGCGCGAAATATACGGCGTGGAGGAGACCCTCGAAAAACCCGACTCCGCCGAACGCCGCGAGACTTTTGAACAAATACGCGTGCGTACCGCTGAAAAACCGTTCGGCGTTCGCCGCGCCCGACGCTACGCCGATAAGCGCGGTTACGGCTAGGGCCGTCCACAGCTTAATCATAAAGTTTTTGTTATTCGCGTAAAAACACGCGAAATACGTAACGGTTTCTATTTTCGTTTTTTCAAAAAACTTTTTCATAGCCAATCCGCGCACCCCGTTTTTTAATTTTTATATTTTATGCGGCTTTAAGGCGAAGCGCGCTCGCACCGGGAATCCCGCGCGAATAAAACCTCGCCGTAACTACCGCTAAAATTTTATGTCGAAAAACCGCGCTTTATAACCAAAAAGTTTTATACGGATTTTTTTAGGGAGGAGGATAATTTATGCGGGGACGCGAGAAAAATCTTTTATTCTAAGAAAAGATTCCCCATGCTCCTTTTCAAAAGACTTTACCGTTTTCACGCTTATGAAACTTTAAATTAAACGCCGTCTTTTTAAGACGGCGCGGCGGTTTGTCCGCGCGGCTATAACGCATAAGCGTATTTGTTTCGGCGTATATTTTTGTTTTTTAATCTCAAACTATGAGTAATTAACGGTATAATCGTTATGAAATATAATTGCGCAAGCTAAACGCCGCTTGCGGCGAAAAGAACGGTTTTCCGCATTACGCGAATACGGAAAAAAACCTTTTAGCCGTATTTATCTTTAAGGCGATTCCAAATTCATAGCGACTATAAAGAGGTTGAAAGATGAAGACCAGAAATTTATTGTACCCGTTATCGCTTATCGTCGTTACGGGAGGTATGCTTTTTTCGGGCGCGTCGGCGCGCGCCGACGCTTGCGTCCGCGCGGGTTACCGCGCGGAAAATACGCCGCGAATTTCATGCGAAAATAGCGGCGCAAATTCGGAGAACGCACTAAAAATTTCAAACGAAAATAACGGCGTAAATTCCGCCCGCAATAAGGCTGAAAGCGCGTATTTTAAGGGTGAAAAAGAATATGAAAACGGCGGTGTGAATTCGGACGGCATACCGCGAAATTCACATGAAAACGGCGGCGTAAATTCCGCGTCCGGTAATGCAGGGAGCGCGCCGCGAACGACGTTCGCGAAGGGCGCGGGAAAAGCAGCCGAGAGCGCGGCGGAGTTCGCGTCTAAGTCCGTCTGTCTCGTCGATTTCAATACCGGTACGGAGCTTTTTGAGCGGAATGCGGACAAGCGGTTGCCTATCGCGAGTATGGTCAAAATTATGACGTTGCTTTTGAGCTACGAGGCGGCGGAAAAAGGCGCGATTACTTTGGATACGGAAATTCAGGTCGGCGAAAACGCCGCGGGTATGGGCGGCTCGCAGGTGTTTTTGGACGCGAACAGCGTGCATACCGCCGGCAATCTTTTGAAAGCGATAACCGTGTGTTCCGCGAACGACGCGAGCGTGGCGATGGCGGAAGCTCTCGCGGGCAGCGAGGAGCTTTTCGTCGAAAAAATGAACGGGCGCGCGAGCGAGCTGGGTATGGAAAACACGGTCTTTACAAACTGCACGGGACTTCCGAAAGCGGGTCAGTACAGCACGGCGAGGGACGTTTCCAAGATGTACCGAGAACTTTTGAAGCATAAGGATTATTTTCGCTATACTAAAATCTGGCTTGAGGAATACGTTCACCCCGACGGCAGAAAAACCGAAATGACGAATACCAATAAGCTCGTCAGATTCTATAAAGGCTGCGACGCGGGCAAGACAGGCTTTACCTCCGAATCCCTCTTTTGTCTGTCCGCGTCCGCAGTCGGCGGCAATATGCGGGCCGTCGCGGTGGTGATGGGTGCGGACACGAGTCCGAAGAGATTCGACGACGCTAAAAAACTCTTTAATTACGCGTTCGCGAATTACGAAAACAAAAAGCTTGTCGAAAAGGATTGTGAGATTCCGAATACAATCAGGGTCAAGGGCGGCAAAACGGACGCCGTTCGCATAGCCCCCGCCGAAAGTCTGTTCGTCCTTAACAAGAAAGGCGGCGGAGCGAAATATACCGTCGAATACGAGCTGCCTTCCGAGTTGAAAGCCGGAATACGGCGCGGTCAGACGATCGGCAGAATCGTCGCGAAAAAAGACGGAGACATAGTCGGCTCCTGCGACGCGGTAGCCCTCGACGGCGCGGAAAAGGCGGCGTTCTTGGACGGCTTGAAAAAAATAATTTCCAAATGGTAATATACGGTCGTTATGAAATATGAGGGCGCAAGCTAAACGCCGTCTTTTTCGCCGCGAGAGATGAAAAAGAGCTTTTCCGTCTCTTGCGGCAAATTCAATATTTATTTTTAACGCAATTCCGATTTATGACGACAATTATTATAATACGATTTTTAATAAGCATAAAATCACGCGGTTTTCGGCGGTTTAGTCCGGGAATTGCGTGTTTTTTTGCCTTAAGGGCGGAATAGCGCTAAATCGGGGAAAGCCGCGTTCCCGAAGCGGGTTGACAATATGCTACGATTGATAAAACTTTTTGGAAAGAAACGCGGTGAGGGGGGAAGCCTTAGGGTACGGCGGTAATGCGGCAATATAGACGCTTTTCGCGAATGCGCGGGATTTTTTGCGGAGATAAAAAAAGGAAAACGCGGACGCGGTTTAGACCGGGACGCGGCTTTTTGCCAAAATATCCGCGGATAAAGGCGCGTCCCCGCATCCGAGCCCGATAATACTCATAAAAGGTTTTCCCCGCGCAAATTTGAAATAATAACCGTTGAAAGCTTCTCCGGCGTATTTTCATATAAAAAATTCAAGAAACGGACCGAATGTTTTCAACGGATTTTCCGGCGCCTTTTTTCCACATGCCGGAGGCGATGTAGGCGACGCCGAATAAGAGCGCGCCCGCGCTGGCTATCGGGGCGGCGTAGCCGAGTCCCGCCATACCCATATTCCACCGCATGCCGAGCAACAACGCGGCGGGGATTCGGAAAACGACGGAGCCGATTATACCGCTGAACAAGGAGTACCAGGTATGCCCCGCCGCCATTGCGAGACCTGTTATATTGAACACGAAGGCAACTACTAGATAGTCGAGGCTCGAGTGCCGGAGATAGACGACGCTTTGGTCTAGGCAGGCTTGCGCTTGTTCGAGGGTGAGGCCTGTCGCGTCGCTACCGATAAAGAGTTTTACGATAGTTTCGGGAACGGCGTTGGCGACGACGTACATGAGCAGGGAAATTCCGAAAGTGATGCAGATCGCGGCGAGCATTGTGCGGAAGGCGCGTTTTGTCAGGTTTGCGCCGAAATTCTGACCGGCGACGGAGGCTACGGACATTTGGAGCGCGAGGGCGGGGAGTATGGCGACGGAGGTAAACCTGCCTACGACGCTTACGGCGGTTGTGCCCGCGACGTCCGCGACGGCGTCCGCGATAGACATTAGAACCATAAAGGAGACCGTGACGAGCGCGCCTTGGATCGCCGCGGGGAAGCCCAATTTCAAAATCCGCTTGGAGAGTGCGCGGTCGAGGCGGAAACTTTTCAGACGGAAATCAAACAGAAAGTTTTTCTTTTTAAGGAAAGCTACGGACATAATGAAGCTTGCCGCCTGCGCCGTTATAGTCGCAAGCGCGGCGCCCGCCGCGCCCATATTGAGAGGACCGACGAGCAGTATGTCGAGCGCGATATTTATGACCGTGGCGACGCTCACGAACATAAGAGGATGCTTGGAGTCGCCCATACCGCGCAAAACCGCGCTTACGGCGTTATAACCGAAAATAAACACGTTGCCCACCGTGCATATATTGACGTATTTCAGCGCTTCCTCGTAGACCTGTTCGTTTTTTGTGAGCGCGCGGAGAATGACGGGATTCAGCGCGAACATAAGTATAGTGAACGCGGCGGCGGCTATCGCGTATTGCGAAAAAATCGTGCCGAGCGTTTTGGGCAGAATATCGTCGCGTTTCGCGCCTAAAAACTGCGCGATAATCACGGTGCCGCCTATTGCGAGACCGCTTATAATACTTATCACCAGCATAGTTATCTGTCCGCCCACGCCGACGGCGGACGCGCCCACGGGACCGTTATAGTTGCCCACGATAACCATATCGCAGAGATTATACATCGCCATCAAAAGATTCGCGGCGAGAAACGGCAGGGCGAAGCGCACGAGATTTTTCGTCGTGCCGCCCTGCGTCATGTCGGTTTGAAATTTTGTCAAAACTGTTTCCTCCGAAGTAAGCGGTGCGTAAGTAATGTTCGGCGTTTTTTAAATTTGCGCGGCGAATCCTCGTTATTTGCAAAAGGCTTCCGTCGCGCTACTTTTCGGAAGAATTTGACGGCAGGAATGCCCCGCACGGCGTTTTAAAGCGCGGTTTTACGGAATATTCCTTTTGAAGACGCCACAAATTATCTCAAATTACGAACGCATAAAAGTATAATACAAAACGCCCGAAAGTGCAAACGAATTTGTCCGCAATTCGCGAGATTTTATAAAATAGGTCTTTTTCTAAACCGTTTTTCGCATTATACGGATACGGAAACAGGCCCTTTCGCCGCGCGCTTTTCGCGCCAAAAAATTCGCCGTTTATCTTTAACGCAATGCCGACTCATGACGTCTATAGCCTCCGTCAAAACGTTCGTGGATTTCTAAAAAAGATACATTTGTGTTAATAAATTCATAAAGTATTCACAAGTGTGTCATATAATGCGTCCGAACACATAAGATAATAGTAAGAATAATAATAATAAAGTAATATCGGGAGGTCGGAAAGTTAGGATTATGAAAAAAAGAGTATTGCTGACGGGGGCATCGGGAAGTATCGGTTATCAAACTTTGCAAAAACTGATAGAAAAGGATTTAGATATTACGGTGCTGGATCTGCCCGGAAAAAAAAGCCGCGGGCTTTTGGAAAAGTTCAGAAATAAAATCAAAATTCTGTACGGAAGCGTAAACGATACCGATTTGGTCGACAAGGCGATTTCCGGGGCGGATATCGTAATCCATTTAGCCGCCGTTATCCCGCCGCTTGCCGACAAAAATTGCGAATTGGCGAAAAAGGTCAACTATTTCGGTACGGAAAATATCGTCAACGCGATCAAGTATTTCAACCCTCGCTGTTTTCTGATTTATTCCTCGTCGATAAGCGTCTACGGCGACCGCGTGGAAAACTTCATGATTAACGTCGGCGACGAGCTGAACGCGAGCGAGGGCGACTATTACGCGCTGACAAAGATAGCCGCCGAGAGAATGATACGCGAAGCGGGTATCGGTTATACGATATTCAGATTTTCCGCTATTATGGGATTGCCTCACACCGATCCGCTTATGTTCCATATGCCGCTCGATACGAAGCTTGAAATAGCGTCCTCTAACACTACGGCGCGCGCGCTTGCGGAGGCTTGCTTTCATACGGAGGAATTGAACGGGCGCGTATTTAATCTCGGCGGCGGCGTGAAATGCCGCACGGATTATAAAACCTTTCTCGCCGAAATGCTCAAAATTTACGGACTGAATTTCAAGCATTTCAAGGCGGAGGCGTTCGCCGAAAGGAATTTTCATTGCGGATATTACGAGGATTCGCACATATTGAACGGCATACTCGATTTCCAGCGCGAAACCCTCGACGAATATTACGCTTACGTAAGGAAAAATACGCCGAAAGTCCTGCGCTTTTTTACGCGCGTCGCGTCGCGCTCCGTCGCTTATTTTCTCTGCAAAAGCTCCGAACCGTATATCGCCCGCAAGAAAAAACTCGTGCTTGAAACTAATAGATATTTTAAATAATTCGGGAATTATTTTTTATTTTGAAAGGTTGTCAAACAAATAGCAGTAGGTAATTTAAAATATTTTTAGAATTATATCGGTGGAAAACGGGAGCTATGCCAAAAAGCGGCGTATTAATTAAGCGGTTAAAATACATAGTATTTTAAAGCCGAAAAAAAACAAATAAAAAGGCAGGCGATATTTTATGAGGAAAATCCGTATGAAAATAACTACCGACGGGTTGAATTTTATCGGGTCTTTTCGTAATTGCAAGGCTTCGGGCGAAAAGCGTCCGAGGGATGAAAAAGACGATTTATTCGATAGACTTTACACCGAGGTTTATAAGCCGCTGATGGGATTTGATAAATTGTATATGTGATAAATTGTATATGTTGATTTCAGGCAAATTTTACGCCGCATTCGGGAAGTCCGAGGAAAACAGAAAGTTTTTGCTGAAAAAAATAGCGTCTAAGTATTTGAATTATTTAGAACGCAAACAACGGTTTGAGAGGAAAGCGCTAATGCATATGTGGAGTTATTTTGCGACTTTTACGTACGGCGACGATTTGATTTCGTCGGAAGAGGAATTCGTTTACCGTTTAAAAAAATGTTTGTCGAATTTAAAGGTTCGTAAGGGTTGGGTTGTTATGGGCGTTTGGGAGCGCGGAGAGAAACGCGGTCGGTTGCATTTTCACGCGTTGATTTATGTTTCGTCCGGCGGAATGATAGGAGAGCTGTACGAGCGTAAGGATTGGTCTTTGAGAAACGGGCGTATGGAAGTTACGCATTCGAACACTTTTTTTGAGCGCGTTTTCGGGCGTTGCGATTTCGAAAAGGTGGACTTCGGTCTGATTAGTAATTCGAGAGCTTTGTCGTATCTTTTAAAGTATATCGGCAAGTCGGAGAACCATTGTTTTTACAGCCGCGGCATACCGGAAGCCGTCTACGCCGAAATTTATGAGGACGATATAGCGGTTCGCCGTTTGAAAAAATTTGTCGCTAAGTTTTTTCTGCACCAGGACGTTTTTGTTTTAGATTGTGACGAGAGTAATTTTTTTCGGTTTAAGGGTTTGGACGATTATTACCGCCGTAGTTGGCGGAAAGGCTTATACGAAGTTGACGAGCCGTTGCCCTTTGGGGTTTAGGCGATTTTTTTAATTAAATTTTCTGATTTTGAATAGTTTCTGATTACTACCGGTTTTCGGTAGGATTTTTTGTGTCTTTTTTCACTTTTTTGGTCGCGCATTTTTCATATATGAAATTTATTTGATCATCGTTTGATTATCGTTGAAAGAATAAATTTTTTTTTACGAGGAAAAGCTTGAAAATACACGATATATTGCGCGGCCCGCGCCTCGTAAAAAAATATATCGTGTCTAATGCTCAATTGGACTTACAGTCTAAAAAAAGCGGCATACGGGCGCAAAAAACCGTCTAAAAAATCGGGGTATGGGGCTTTGCCCCATAATCGCGAAATCCCCCTAACGTGAAGTTTGCCGCGACACGTAAAGACACTAAAAGCGTTTACGTGCCGCGGAAGACTTTTCCCTTTGCCGGCAAAAGAAAAGAAGGCTTCGGACGTTAAGCTTTCTTGGAGACCAAAAGCTTGAAAAGTTTAATACTGTGCCGACGGTACTCTTTATCGAAAACGCAAAGCCGGGAAAAGCATAAAAAGAGAGGGCGGCGGCTCTCTTTAATTTTTGTCAAAAACTACCGACTTCCCTTGAAGAGTTCGGAACATTGGCAAGCTACGAACGCCCTCTTCGAAGCGCTTGCGAGCCGGACTTCCCTCGAAATGCTTGAAATACTTGCGGAATATGAATATCCTCGACACATTTGCGCAATATGAATAAAATCGGAAGCAATAAAAAAGAGAGTAGTTAGCTCTCTTTTATTTCGTTTAGTTTATAAAATTTTGCTCCGTTTAGTCTTTCTTCCCGTCCTTTTTTGATGATTTCTTTTTCACGTTTCGTCAAATTTGTTTCTATTATTAGAGGTTCGTCGGCAAGAGCTTCTAGCAACGGAATTAAGACCGGTAGTTTATAGTCCGGTATATTATCAATGTGTTGATAAATTTCTTGTTTTGTTGTCATAATTAGTCGCCTCTTTTTATAAATTTGACCGCGAAGGTCTATATCGTATACGAATATAGAAGTATTTTCTATTTCAAAAAGGATTCTGTAATCGCCTATTCTTAATCTATATTCCGTGTCGTTTCCGCTCATTTTTTTTATATCGCCTTGCGGCGGTTCTTTTTCGAGCTTTAATAAACCGAATTGAATTCGGCTTTTGTGTGGCTCGTTTAGATTTTTAATGTATTTCAATACTTTGCTTGATATTTTTACTTCCATTGTGAAAGTCCTTTGATTGAGCTGTATTAATATTACATCCTAAAAGGCGTTAAAAAGTCAATAATTTCTTTTTTTGAAGCACTCATAGATTTAGCTATTTTTATATAAATTTATCGTAGTCCATAAGACCGTATACGACTCTGTATAATATTATTATTTTATGTTTCTTGTCGATTTTATAAAAAGCTATGTAATTGTCTATAAGAACATTTTTATATTCTTTCTCGCTTCGTGAGTTTAGACCGCTTTCAGGGAATTGTTTTATTTGTTCAAATATTTTTCGTATTTTTTGGTTTAAGTCTTTTGCGGCTTTCGGATTTTTTAAATTTTTTTCAATATAATTATATATTTATTTTAAATCTTGTTTAGCTTTTGGCGCTAATTGGAATTTGTAATTTTCACTTGGCATATTATACTCCTATTTCCTTTTCAAGTTCGTCAAGGACTTGAAAACCGTCTAAGAGTTCTGCTCCATTGGCTATTTCGTCTTCCGCTTCTTTGAGCTTTTTTCTTATTTCTGTAATTGCAAAAAATTCATCGTATGTTTTCATATTCATTATTACCATTTCGCCGTAACCGTTTTTAGTTATAAAAATGGGTTCGTTACTTTTCTTGATTTTTTCGCATATTTTGGTGGTGTCTTTTAAATCTTTAATAGGCATTATTTGAGGCATAATTTTTCTCCTTTTAAATATTATGTCTAAATAATACCATAATATGATGTTGGAAGTCAAGTATTTATAATTTATTTTGTTATTTTATTATATCCGTTTTAATTTATTTTGTTATTGTTAAAATTGTTTATGTTGTTAAAGCTGTTTATGTATTTGCTGTTGTTATCAATATCGTATATTTTTGTACCGTCTTCATTTTCAAGTCCTAGGAGATAATCAGATGATACGTTGAAAAAAATTGCTAATAATGATTAAGGGGTTATGGATAATGTCGCAGAACGGCGAAACTTTGGTTTTGGCGGATGTGTTGCATGTGGCGATTGACGGTAAGGAGAGGTATAATATAGCCGCGAATTGCGAGTTTA